>DATJKY010000781.1:0-4141 GCA_035490955.1 Terriglobia bacterium
ATCAAAACGGGGTCAAGTGGAGAGTGAAGATGGGGATCGAGGCCCGGCCGGAGACCGTTGCCTCGCGGCTGGTCTGGGCGGTCGGATATTTTGCCAACGAGGATTACTTCGTGCCGGTGCTACATATTCAGGGCATGAAACATCTGAGCCGGGGACAACGTCTAGTTTCGGGCGGCGACACGGTCAAAAATGTGCGCCTGAAGCGGCATTTGAAGAATGAGAAGAAAATCGGCACCTGGTCGTGGGCGGCCGATCCGTTCAAGGACACGCGGGAGTGGTATGGGCTGCGTGTGTTGATGGCAGTCATCAACAATTGGGATCTCAAGGATCAGAACAACTCCGTGTACCAGACGGTTGGCGAAAATCCCGAACAGCGCTATATGGTGAGCGACTTGGGTGCTAGTTTCGGCACCACAGGTTTGGACCGGACGTCAAAAGGAAGTCTGGCAGCGTATCGCCATTCGAAGTTGATCAAGAATGTTTCGCCGGGGTTCGTTGACTTCTATGTGCCCTCCCTGCCTTCAGTGGGCTTCTTTTTCGACGTTCCCGAATTCGGCCGGAGGGTCGGCCTGCTCTGGCTCGGCCGCCACATTCCCACAACGGATGCCATTTGGTTGGGGCATCTGCTTGCCCAGCTTTCACCGAGCCAGATTCGCGACGCGTTTCGTGCCGCCGGCTACGCGCCGCCGGATGTGGAAGCATTCAGCCAGGAAGTGGAGCACCGGATCGCGGAATTGGAAAGCCTGAGCAAGGGCTAGCTGACGCCTCGAGCCTCGTCCGCCCCAGGGCGCCCTCCGACGGCGGCCCCCCAAGCGGAAGCTGTGCCTGGCGATAGGCAAGGGAACGGCCGACTAGCCCCAAGCGGCGAACAGAGCGTGGCCTTTTTTAGCGTGTTTCCAAGCAAGTCATCCCATTGATTCGGGGAGTGTTGGTACGACTCGCTGGCGACTCCCCGCGCAACCGGGTCATGGGCGTGGTGAAGAGCCTGCCACGCGGGTACGAAAACCAAAGGATCCCGGCTGGAAAATTCGTGCGAGCAAAACGGGCTCAGCAAGCGGTGCCGAATCAGCGAGAGAGCCTTGGCATAGTCACACAGGAACGTCTTTGTTCCGGGGGATCGAGGCTCGAGCAGACCTTCCGACCCTCGTTTCCCACATCCACACAAGCAGCTAACCCCTAGTTATGCGCCGGAACAACGCCAACGGAGTCTTTTCAATAGAGATACGCAAGCGCGGGGAAAGGGTGAAGTCCATGTCATGGCTTCGTGATCCCTTCGTTCTCCACCGGCGAGGCAACAGCGGACCTTTATGCTAGGCGGATGAAAGATATGAATATGTTGAGATTGATTGAAAGAATCGGGAAGATTGAGACCTGGCGACCAGCGCTGATGATGTTGGGCCTGCTCCTCACGGTTTCCCTACTCGTTGTTGTCGCACTGCCGGTGCCGAACGGGAGGCCCCGCGTTTTCACCGGCGAAATCCAAGATAGTACTTGCGCAGGTACGGCAGAACATGTCGAAAGGGATTGTGCACTGACGTGTGTACGCGGTGGAGCAAAATGGGTCCTCTACGATCCTTCGAACCAGGAAATCTATCAGCTCGACGATCAGGAGGCTGGCCAATTCGCGGCTCAGCAGGTCACAGTCCTAGGCACCTTAGACAAATCGACGAAAACGATCCACGTCGTGAAGATCAAGGGGCAATAACGGCGCGTTCCCGTTCATGATTCTCATACGCAGGTCGCGCGCTTGAGCGATCGGGATAACTTCTGCTTACATCATTGACCTCCGTATCATAAAGCGACGCTCTCTGGGCGCCAAGTGGGGGTTGACCTTGTATCGCCAACAGCCTACTGGGCTTGGATGAGACCGCGCAGCGGACGCGGCGGGCGTCTTTGAGGGAGCGGGCCAACCAGAGGCCACCTACGATCAACGACCACGGATTTCACCAATAACATTCGTGTCGCCCGGGTAGACCCCTTGTTCTCCATCGGGGCGGCAAACTGTCCCATCTTATACAAGGGGTATCTTATCCCTACGACAGGACTGGAAAGGCGCCCTGATACTGAACGATGCGTGCCATTTTATCGACGGCCCGGTCGAGAGGAGGCGCGTATGCCACATTGGGAACGGGAAGGCAGGACGGAAACCGAAGCGCTCTGGCTTGAAAAGTTGCGCGAAGCTGAGCACTGGTATGAGATCGCGATCGCCCGAACTAAAAGGGTTCTAAACGAGTACGACTCAATGTCGCCCTCCAGCCGGGACCTCGCATTGAAGCGGGCTCTGAAATTCCAGAATGAGGCCATGGACGAGTATGCCGATGTGTTTACGCAATTGATGAGTGAAAGTCAGCGGGCAGAAAAGGGAGCCCCAACAAAGCCGCGCACACAGACTCAACAGAGGTCCCGGAAGCCGGCCAAAGCGAAACCGTTGTATAAGCGGGCGGGAAGCACATAAAGGAATCCGGCAGGCTTGGACGCTCGATTGATCTAGGGCGTCTTTGGCATCCGTGGCATTCCGTAGGCAACATAAAATCGGCTCGCCTCCTGATTCGAATGAATAACTTGCTGAAGTCGTCGGTTGCGGCAAATCTGCGAATGACGACCGGTTCGGACGATTGTCTCGTTCGGTGACCGTCGGTCAAGCGCCCAAGCGTTAGCAGAAGGGCCAATCGAGTTGGGACGAAGCGACGGGTGCAAGTATTTCTTGCGAGGGCACGACCAGCCAACCTCACCGCGCCAGCCTTCCCACCCGCTCCGAGCCCCGCTCCGATCGCCGATTGAGTGAAGGTCCGGGAGCCCCCGATGGAGGTGGCTGGTGTATACTGGCCACGATCTGGTTCGATGAAAATTCGATGAAAGTGGAGTTCCGGGCCAAAATGATCCAATCCCAACTTTGGCGGCTCGTCGCCGCGATCGCTTTGCTTGCGATTCCGCTCGCGGCGCACCATTCCTTTGGCGCCGAATACGACGCCAACAAGCCCATCACCCTCACGGGCGTTGTGACGAAAATCGAGTGGACCAACCCCCACAGCTACTTCTACCTCGACGTCAAGGACGAGAAAGGAACTGTGGCCAACTGGAAGTTCGAAGGCTATGGTCCAGGCGTCCTGTACCGCACCGGCTGGAAGAGAGGAATCAGTATGAAACCGGGCGACACGATCACGGTAACAGGCTGGCGCGCCCGTGACGGCACCAATTGGGGCCATTCACGGCAGGTCACGCTGGCCAGCGGCGAAAAGCTCTTCTTCGGTCCTCCGGCGGGTACCGGAGATGGCGGAAGCGTACCCCCGGTGGAGGTGAAGTGATGGGCCGAGTCTTGGCCGTTCTCGTCGCCCTGACCCTGTCTTTGCCGGCGCAAAACGCCACGCGAGAGAAGAACAAGGCTTCCACCAAGGGTTCGGTCCCGCGCACTCCCGACGGCAAGCCGGATCTGACCGGTGTCTGGCAGAGCGGCAGCACGGTCAAAGGGAGTTGGGAAGAGGCCAATTCCGGGCCAGGTATCGGCGGAACGGGAAAGAATCCGTCGGCACCCGCGATTCTATCGGCTTCGGACCGGCCGGCGGCGGCCGAAAGAGCTCCTTATCAGCCCTGGGCCGCTCAGAAGGTCCTCGAGTCGTACAAGAACCGGGGCATTGACGATCCCGGGGCCCAATGCCTGCCGCCCGGCGTTCCCAGAACCTCAGTCTTAGGGCTCTTTCCGACTCAGATCATCGAGACCCCGAAACAAATCGTAATTTTGTACGAGTACATGCACGAGTACCGTATCATTCCGTTGAACGCAAAGCATCCCGACGATCTCTCGCCCACCTACATGGGCGATTCGGTGGGCCGTTGGGAGGGAGACACTCTGGTAGTGGACGTGACGGGATTCAACGAAAAGACGTGGCTGGTCGGCACCGGCACCTTTCACACCGACGCGCTGCATGTGACCGAGCGTTACACACGCGTCGATAAGGACCAGATCAACTACGACATCACCATCGAGGATCCCAACGTCTTGACCAAGCCGTGGGTCATTCACACCAACCTGATGTTGCGGGACGGCACTCGCCTTCAAGAGTACGTGTGCGCGGAAAACAACCTGGCTCCGGCGTTTTACGAAAGGATGCAGAAAAACGGCATCAATTTCCAGCGTCCGTGA
>DATJKY010000782.1:0-2635 GCA_035490955.1 Terriglobia bacterium
GTGGTCCTTTGTCCCAACCCAGTACATCCACAATATGGTGGCGCCGAAGTTCGACGGTGGCGTGCTGGGCTTCGCGGTGCTCGTTTCCCTCGTCACGGCCGCCCTGTTCGGACTGGCCCCGGCGTTACGCGCTTCCCGCACCGACGTGGCCGCGGCTCTGAAAGAAGAAACGGCCGCAGCAGGAAGCAGCCCGCGAACTCTCAGCTTCACTAACGCGCTCGTGATCGGCCAGGTTGCTTTCTCTCTGCTGTGCCTGATCATCGCCGCCTTGTTCTTTCGCAGCATCGGGCGCGCCTACGCCATCGATCCCGGCTTCCAGACCGATCATCTGGCGTTGGTGATGATGAATCCTTCGCAGGCAGGGTACGATCCCCAGCGGGTCAAAGACTTCTACCGCGTGACGCGGGATCGGATTCAGAGCCTGCCAGGCGCGGCGTCGGTGTCCTGGGCTTCGGGGATGCCGTTCTGGAACAGTGCCTCACGATCGGTGGGTGATCGAAGGCGCGGAAGCGCGGAAGAAGTCCGAAAACCTCCAGACTGTGTCGATCATCGTCGGCGCGGATTACTTCCGGACGATGGAAATTCCGCTGGTTACGGGACGCGTTTTCAACGACGGCGATCGCGAGGAGTTGCTGCCGGTGGCTGTGATCAACCAGGCGCTGGCGGCGCAGCCCTGGCCGGGCGGCAACCCGCTCGGGCGGCGTTTTCATTTTGCTGGCGACAACACCTGGCGCCAGGTGGTTGGGGTGGTGAAAAACGCCAATTACTCGACCCTGGGAGAAACTCCTCAACCTTGCGTTTACGTCCCACAGCGGCAGAACTTTGCGGGCGGCATGACGCTCTACGTTCGCAGCCAGGGAAACCCGGCCAGCCTGTTGCCGACGATCCAGCGCGAGGTCCGTGCCACGGACAGCAACATCGAAATCGGCGATGCGAGGACGGGCGCGACGCTCCTGGACCAGGTGCTCTGGGGACCCAAGGTCGGCGTAGCGTTGCTGGCGTATTCGGGTCGCTGGCGTTAGCGCTGGCCAGCGTGGGGCTCTACGGCGTCATGGCTTATTCGGTCACCCGCCGCCGCCGAGAGATCGGAGTGCGGATGGCCCTCGGAGCCACGCCTGGCGCCGTGCTACGGCTCGTGCTTACGGAGGGCATGAAGCTAGTGGGATGGGGGATCGTCCTCGGCTTTGGAGGCTCCCTGGTGCTGGGCCGCGGACTCTCACATATGCTCTTCGGCGTCGGCTTCGCCGACCCGCCAAGTCTGGCCTCCGCCAGCGTAACGCTGACGCTTGTCGCTCTGGCGGCCTGCTACTTACCGGCGGTCACTGCGACGCGAATCGATCCGATGAATGCACTTCGTCAAAACTGAGCTCAATCCAAAAACGACCAAATCCGCAAGGACCGGCGGGTCGACTACATAGTGACCCCAATAGCGACAAAGCCCTCTGAGCCACATTCAGGGCGACCAATCGGCTAAGGAAGGGCTTTTTCAAAGAAACTCTAGCCGCCTCGGAAGAACTCGCCGCGCCGCGGTCTCGCTGAGACTCCGCCGAGTTCGAAGCGGGGCCGGGACACCCTAGCGCGATGCGTTTGCTGTGGTGGGATCCCAGCTCCGATGATGCTTTCCGTGCAGTTCGCTGAAATTGTTGCTGCAGCGACAGCCACGCGCTGGGATCTGGCCTGAAAAGTCGCCGTCTCGTAGTGTGGCTGGCCAACCTCGACATTCCGAAATAGTTCTTACGGGTAGCTCCTCCCTTGCCGGCTAGCGTTTTCCTATCCTTGGTGAGAACGGCCCTTGCCACCATTTAAGCTGGATTTGGAACGAAAACGGGCTTTGTGGAATGTGAGGAGAGCGGAGGCGTGGATTACGCCGAAAGGGCGAGTTGCGGTCGACAGCGACAGCCGCGATCCTTAAGCCCATCGACTCGCAACTCCGCCACGTAGACCTGCTTGTCAATCGTTGAGTACAGACAGATCAAGCCGGCGGAGCCGGGCGGGATCACCGAGGACATCGATTTCCACGATCTTCCCGGATTTAATGGTGAACCCCATAACGGAAAACGGCTCTCCACTCGGACGCAAGGAAACAATGCCTGCCGCTCCATTCACGAGCACCCGGTGTACAGACCCAGAGAGCCGCGAGAACATCAGCGCCTGCTGGGCCGCCGCTCGCGCACCGCGAGTGACCCTCGATGCGCCCGGGCCTCGATCCGATCGGATTACAACATCTGGATCGAGCACCGCGATGAGGGCGTCGAAGTCGCCGCCGCGCACGGCGGCGAGGAAGGCGTCAACAACTTCTCGCTGCCGATTGAGGTCGGCATCAGCCATCGGAGCAGTTCCCTGCAATCGCCGGCGCGCACGGCTGGCGAGCTCTCTTGCCGCAACGGGAGAGCACCCTACTATGGAAGCGATCTCGTCGAACGGTACGCCGAACATGTCGTGCAGTACGAATGCCAGGCGCTCGGGCGGAGCCAATGTTTCCAGGACAACGAGAAGCGCGAGGCCCACCGAGTCGGCGAGCAGCGCTTCACCTTCGGGGTCGATCCCATCTTCACGGCTCAAAATCGGATCGGGCATGTGTGCGTCAAGGGGCTCCTCACGTCGCGACTTTCGCGAGCGCAACATGTCCAGGCAA
>DATJKY010000783.1:0-5141 GCA_035490955.1 Terriglobia bacterium
GTCGCAATTGCTCCTGCAGTCGGGTAATGATGAGGACAGTGGCAGAATCCGCGAGACTGATGTGCGCAAGGTTGATCGCCCGGACCTGGAAATGGTGTGGGCTGAGACGACGTTCATCGATTCTGGTCAAAAGAGGAAAGCGCACACCCGCATTTGTCTCGCTCGCGGATCGAACCTCCAGGTCCTGATCACCTTGACTTTCTGGGCGGACGACGCCACCTGGCTCTCCCCCGTGTGGGATGAAATGCTCAGCTCCCTTCGGTTAGGTCTGTTCGTCAAAGATCCAACGCGGGGGCCTACCGTGATGTAGCTTCACACCATCGCGAGCGAAGAACCGCGTAAGGAATTACAACGATCGTGTTGTTTTGCACTCGCTTCGCGGAACATTCGGAAGGGCTTTACGCCATGTCAGGAGTCCTGAAACCAAATTGGCTACGACGGTGGACTGGGCTGTGCTTGGCGGCGCTCGTCGTCCTGTGCTTCGCCTGCAGTTCTTCGCATCGCCAGGGCGCCGGCGTTCCCCTCACCGAGCTCAAGGGGAACCTCGATCCACTGAGGGCTGCGTTTAACGAGGATGTGGGCAAGGTCCGGCTGATGCTGCTGCTTGACCCGACGTGAGGAGTCTGTCTTCGGGGGGCCTCCGAAGTTGAAGAGCACGTTATGGAAAGGATTTCCGATCCGAACCTGAGAGCCTACATCGTGTGGCTGCCAGTACTTCCGTCCGGGGCTCATGAACCGGCAGCGCGACGGGAGACAAAGCGCATTCGAGACAATCGGGCAGTGCAATTCTTCGACGCCGAGGCCCGAGCGGGAAAGGCCTACTCCTCTATTCTCCATTTGCCCTCGGGGCTGCCGGCCTGGGATGTGTACCTCGTGTTTGGCCCCGAAGTGCACTGGGAGGGAAGCCCGCCTGCGCCAACCTATTGGATGCATCAACTGGGTAGGGCCGGCCCGCCGGAACTTCGCCTGGACGGTGAGCGACTGGAGCGAGTAGTTCGCAGCCTGCTCCCGAAAGGCATCGTGGAGTCTGGCGGGCGGTCGGAGTCGGCAGTGGGTGCCGAACCGCAGCTGGCGCAGACCTTCAGAGGATCTGCGTCTGTAGTTCTACATTCGAAGGTTCTGGTAGATGGCATCTCAGGCCCGGAGGGCCGACAGAGAATAGCCCGCGGCGTGAGCCGTGGGACGTGGAGTTGGGTTAACAGACTGCCAGCCCCGGAGGGGCGACAGACCATGGCTCACACCTTTGCTGACCTCCTCACCCATTTCCAGGAATTCATCGCCTTGCTGAAGGCCCACGGGTTCGCCTCCGCGGAGCGGCATATCTGGGAGTAGCCTCTGGCGCCCCTGCTGGGGCTGCGGAATGCGGCGGATGCCCTGGCTCCCGCGGCTCACGCCGTGGGCTATTCTCTATTGGCCCTCCGGGCCTAAAAAGCACTAGGCCCGCACTTTTGTCAAAGGGCAGCAAGGTTAGGTTCCCACGCCAAGCCCGTAACCGCCAGAAATGTGGAAGCTCCTGGCGCAGACCTTAGAGGTCTGCGTAGTGCCTGTCATTAACGTTCGCAGATCTGAAGGTCTGCGCCAGCCCCGTGTTGCGATACTTACGAACAGGGCTAGCTCTTCAAGATACGCTTCGCCTCGCCGCTGGCGCGGTTTGCCGCCTCGAGGGCGGGGCCGTAAGCAGAGACTCCTCCCTCGGAATCCGAGTGCGCGAAGAGAATATTCCCAAACGGTTGCCGGATCCTGGGGGAGATCCGCGTCAGCACCCCCGGGGCAGCGAGAAACATTGGGTGACCGCGGCGGTAGATGTGGACTTCCTCCACCTTCTCGCGCGAGCCCGGAAACCATTGGTTCATGAGCTCCACTACGCGCTCCCCGTAACTCAACACGTAGTCATCGTTAAGAATCTGAACCCGCTCGGACTCGGGCCGTGGCACGTAGCAGGTGAGCACGGCAGGACGCTTGCTTTCACTGTTGTCGCGGTTCTCCACCCAGTCCGCCACGTTGAAGTCCACGATCGGGCTGGGGGCGGGTATGTTGGTATCATAAGACCCGTTGTAGACGACCTCTCGCGAGCAGACGTTAACCACCAGGTAGGGTGCGTAGCGCATCGCGTCCAGGGCGCGGAGCTGCTCCGCCGGCAAGTCCTTGATGATCTTCTTGCCGATGAACTTGGGGCAGGCGACAATAACCGCCTTGGCTGAGACAGTCACGAGATCCCCCTGGTCGAAATAACTCACGTCGGCCTTGGGACCCTGACGCTCCACCTGAACGACGGTCGAGTTCTTTCGCAATCTTCCTCCGCCGGCCTTCTCGATGGCTGCTTCCAGGGCGAGCGTGATGCGTCCCAGCCCGCCCGGCCACGTATAGCGGTCCGGATCCACGCCGCCGCCCCATTCCACGGACTCCGCGCCGATGAGGGCCGAGGAATGTTCCGTGTTAGCCCCCCAGTTGTTGGGACCAAAATTGTCGAACCACGCTTTCACTTCCGGGCCATAAGGCTTGAGGAGCTCCGCAAATGTCATAGAGTCGAGCTTCTCTCGGTCCGCCTTGGGAAGGAGCGCCTTCATGTCCGTCTGAAACTTGGCGAAGTTCTTCTTGGCACTCTCCGGATAGGGCGACTTCCAGAGCCCTCCAGCCCAGAACTCCGGCACGAGTTGATCGTTGATGATCGCTGCATCGATGCTGTGGATGCGGTGAATCTGCATGCCGATTTCAACGCAAAGGTTTGCTAATTCCTCGCCCTCGCCGTAGGCGGCGCCGGTGGAGTACCACCGGCCGTTCCACTGCTCGCTGATGGCATTGCCGCCCAGGCGGGGCTCTTTTTCCAGCAGCAGAAAGTTGGTATCGCGAAGACGGTAGGCCGAGCACAAACCGCTGGCGCCACCGCCGATAATCACCACGTCGTATTCCTTAGAAGCTTTGGGAAGTCGGAAAACTGTTCCATCGCGCACCTGATGGCAGATGGTGTTGGATTCGCTACCGAGCGTTGTGTTCAGCCCTCGACCAACGCGCGACGCCTCGTGAACACTCCCTTCTGCGGGCGGTCGGGCGCTCGAAGGGAACGGGCAGGCGGCCGCCGCAGCCCCTCCGATAATGTACTTGATGGCCTGCCGCCGGCCTGGGTCTTGTGGATCGTTCACTACTCCTCCGGGGTTACACTGGCAGGCTGATGACAAGTTGTGGCGCGATCCGGAAGGGCGGGCTTCAGAGTGTGTCTGAAAACTGGCGGCTATACCGTATCAGGGCACGACTTCAGTCGTGCCGGGAGCGGCCTGCCCTCACGTCCCGGCTTTAGCCGCTGTCGACCTGAAATCAGGGCCTAAAGGCCTTGGGTCATAAACGGCTGCGTTCGGCACGCCTGAAGGCGTGCCCTGATACAAGGCCCTCTGGAGTGATACAGAACTAGTAGTTTTCACACACACTCTGCTCAGCCCCGCCCTTCCAATACTTTTCATCAGCCTGTTAATCTCAAATCGCTACTTAATACCGACCACCATGGAGTCCGGACCCGCCAGGTGCTCGACACGCGCCTCGCGGAAGCCGGCCTCCTTCATCCAGCCTGTGCACTCCGCGCCCGTGTAGTCGAAACCGCCCGGGCTTTCGATGAGCATGTTGAGACTCATCATCAAGCCGAAAGCATTCTGTGAGCGGTCGTCATCGATAACCGCGTCGTAGACCACCAGCGCACCACCGGGAGAGATGGCTTCATACGCCTTGCGGACCAGCATCTTCTTTTCCTCAAGGTTCCAGTCATGAAGGATGTGACCCATGGTGATAACGTCGGTCTTCGGCAGCGGGTCCTCGAAAAAATTCCCCGCCACGAAACGCAGGCGTCCGCTGAGCGCGTGTTGCTCCACGTAGTCCTCGAAAATCGGCCCCACCTCGGCAAGGTCGAAACCGATGCCGCCCAGGTGTGGATTTGCGAGCGCGATCTGCACCGCCAGATCACCCTGCGCCGTGCCCACGTCGGCGTAGGTCCGGTACCGGCTCCACGGAATTTTCTGCGCAATCGCGAGATTGGCGCCGCGGCTGATGCCGGTCATGGCCGCGAGGAATACCTTTAGCCTGGCCGGGTCAGCGTAGAGCGCCTCAAATGGCGACGCGCCCGCGGCCGCATCCTTGGCCTCGTTTTGCTGCTTCCCCGTGCGCAGCGCCTCGGTAAGGTGGCTCCAGTGCCCGTATAGGCGCTGGTTTGCCATTTCCAGGACGCCGCCAATGTAGGTGGGTTTGTGCTTATCCAGGTAAAGATCCGTGGCCGGGGTATTGGCGTATTTCCCGTCCACCCTGCGCAAGAATCCGAGCGCAGCCAGGGCGTCGAGAAAATCGCGCGCCGATCGCGGATGGAGGCCCAGACGGCCGCGCAGTGTCTCCAGATCCTCGGGCTTCTTAGCGAGTTCCGTGAAGACTTCCATCTCCACGGCGCTCATTAACGTCTTCGACGCCCAGAACCCCAGGCCAACTTGCATGATGTGCTCCGTGCTCGGATTTGCAGCCATCTCATCTCCCTCCATTGGATTTCGAAGCGCTTCACGGTTCGTCAGCGGCTTCCATCATGGTTTGAATTATACCTTTCCGGAAATAAGATCGGAACCCCTTTAGCACTTTCTTATCAGAAGAAATCACCCGCTGGCGCGGAGATTCGAGCCTCTCATCCCCGCCGGGGATGCATAGGCTAGCCGTGGGCAACGGCCATAGGCGCTAACTTCAGGACTCCTGACATAGAGTAAGAATCCATGCAACGTCGGATACTTATAATAATTCGCCGTCCCGCGAAGCGGGACACCGTGAGTAGCCGTAGGTGAAACCCTACGGGCTCCGAGGCCCACAAGATGATCCCGGCCCTGGCGGGGCCGGACAAGGGCCATGGTCAACCCCTTGCGGGGTTGGGGTCACGGACGTGACGTGACCCGTAGGTGCAACCTACGGAAATGGAACCCCACCATAGTCGCGGCCCTGGCGGGGCCGGACAATATTCCACAGTCAACCCCTCACGGGGTTGGGACCGCTGGGCGCGGACGTCCTCCGTAGGTTGTCACCTACGGCTACTCACGGTTGGCCCCTGCCGGGGCCACATCAAAGGACGGCTTACTCAGAATGACAGGACTGGTTACACGCGCGTTGCCGGACGACGGTAACCTGTG
>DATJKY010000784.1:0-3968 GCA_035490955.1 Terriglobia bacterium
CCTGTCGGCGATCTGTTTCGGGCACGAGCCGGGCGATGGCATGGCCATGCCGCGTGATAATCACGGTTTCACCCCGCTCGACCTCATCGAGCAATTGGGCAAGGTGGGCTTTGGCCTCGGAAGCCTGTATCTGGCGTATTAGACTCGACCGGTCAATTAAACCAGTCCAATATCCGAGCAAGCTGGGGTTATTGTCAAGTGGAATTTGGGATGGGGTGGCGGGCGCTGCCTGGCGGGCTTGTGTAACTGGCCGCGACTCAGGCGGAAACGCAGGAACAAAGCCGTCATCTAGTTGAAAACAAAAGACAGGTGGGAGAGCGCGTCTTCGCCCGTGGCCGTGGCGCTGGAATAGGATGGGCCATGCCCCACGCAAAATGCCCGGGAAGGAAGCGGTCCAAGTTCGTCTCCTTGACACAGAGCACTTGTGGCCTGTATACTATAGAGTTCTGTATACTCGTAGGTTAACACCGCGGTCTGGCCTTGCGAAGGATCGAGAACCCGAGGGCAAGTCCGACGTTTTCGACACGAATTTTGGTGAAAAGCAAAGCCAATAAGTTATTGAAAATACCAGAGGACGTCCCAGAACGGACAAAGCAATCCCAATGTGGGACACTCACCCCGGCTGGTGAAAGCGCCGGCGGGAACGAGGGCGGGGGAGAGGGCTGGGCGAGGTCACATACGTTAGCGTAGTTCCGAAAACAGTACTTAGCCCACGACGGTAAGCCGTGGGTTGAGCACCGTCTCTCTCCCTCGTGCCCTATCCCGTTCAAGCGGGAGAGGGAGGCCGAAGGCGCGTGAGCGCCATCGAACCCAGCGCTCAGAAGGTGTGAAAAAATCGTTGGCCACCGGCCGAATGCGGCTGAGCCCAAAGAGTTTAATCTTAAGCCTGCGGTCCGGAAGGGCTGAGCCCTTCCGCACAGCAGGCGGCAGAGCCGCGATTTTTCACACCTTCTCGCGCCTTGGGCTAAGATATTTCGCCGCTGCGCGCTATGGCTGCGAATCGGGGGACTTCGGTTGCGGCCAACGCGGTGATGGCTAGGCTCCATATAGCCTCGACCGTAGTCGCGACGGTTGTCAAGACGAGGCGAGAGTTTCGACCAGGGCGAATGTGCGGCGCGAACCGAGTCAACCCTGGCCAAAGGAGGCGCGTCTAAGCACACGAGGTTAAGGCTAACGGGAAGGGGAAGTTGCAAAACTATCCGGCCTCTAGTAATCTCAACCAAGGCGTGCATAAAAGGCTGGCGCGCGGTGCCCGGATTGAGTGAGTCTCACATGCGTCACGTTCGAAAGCTTGCGGCCTCGGCCGGGGATGATGTTCCCCGAGCGATCTTTGGCCTGAGGGGGGCGGTGTTGACGCTCGTGTTGCTCGGCGCTTCTGCGGCTCGAGCTGAGTCCACCATCAAAGTTGACTGGAACAAAGGCCGCCTAAGCGTAAGCGCGGAGAACGCCGAGCTTTCCCAGGTCCTGCGGGAGGTGGCCCACCAGACCGGAATCAAGATTCGCGGCTCGCAGGACGTTCAGCAGCGGGTCTCCATGCATTTGTCGGAGGTGTCGCTGGAAAAGGGCTTGAAAGCGCTGCTCGAGGGTGTGGATTACGCCGTGCTGGGAGATATTTCTTCCCCAGAAAAGGCTCGTTCGGCGCAAGTGGTGGTTTTCGCTTGGCTGGCGCCTCCCGATTCAAATCGGGCTGCCGGTGCCAACGCCGCGTCCAATAGCGTTCAAAAGGCTAGAGCCACCGTCGTACGTGGGAGAGTGGGCTCGGAAGCAGAAGAAACCAGCCAGGAAAAGGCCATGGCGGCCGTTGAGGCTGCTGCGGCCAAGGGTGACCTGGAGGCTCTCTCCAAGGCCGTGCTGAGCTCTGACCCGGCTGTTCAATCGCAAGCCTTTGAGGAATTGTCCAAACTTAACCCCCAGGCGGCCTTAGACGCGATCAGCAACGCCTTGAAGAGCGATGAGCCGGCCGAGCGGCTGCAAGCCCTCCAGCTCCTGGACCAATCCGAACAGGCTGATAATGACGTTGTAGTTTCGACGATGGGCCAAGCACTGAATGCGGATGATACGTCCATTAAGGATTACGCTATACAGGCACTCGCCCGGCGCGGTGGCTCACAGGAGATGGATCTTCTGCGCCAAGCCATGGGTGACCCGGATCCCGCCGTGCGCCTGATGGTGCTGGAAAGTGTGGGCCAGCAGACAGAGGCTCTGCCCCTTCTGCAGCAAGCTGTGCACGACTCTGACCCGTCGGTGAGCGCCGCAGCTAATCAGTTGCTGAAGGCCGCAAACGAAGCGAGCCAGCCCCCGAAGTAGGCACGCCATCCGCAGGCGCGAGACTCCCGAGCCCGACCCCGAAACGAAAGCGGGTGTCCTCCGTCTAAACGACTAGGGTGTGCGCGCAGCGCATCGGGAGCGCCCGTGACCCTGCTGGCTCATGGCGCCCGGCACTAGTCAAGGGCTCCGACCTCGATAACCCCGCTGTGGGGTCGGGGCGCTTCCTCGACTTCGCTTCCGGGCCGGCGAGCAAGGTTGAAGCGTGCCCCAGCTAAGGCGGGTCCTGACTGCGCCGGCCCCACAACTCATGGAACCAAAACGTGAACAAAATTCACGTTTCGGCGGGCTTAACCGACTAAAGGATTCGGGCGTTAGCCGCAATGGTGGAGATGGACATTATGACAGCCGAAAGGGAAATGAGACTCGCTGGGGCCATGGGGTTCCTCCTTTTGTGTATGGCTTGTAATCCGGCGAACGAGGCTTATCGCGAGGGCCGCAAAGCAGAGGCCAGGAAGGATTACGATAGTGCTGTCATCTTTTTCGGGAAAGCGTTGCAGGAGCAGCCCGAAAACTCGCAGTATATGCTGCACGAAAAGCTGGCCCGCCAAAGCGCGTCCTCTTTTCACTTTGAGCAAGGGCGGCGGTTGCTGGCTCAAAAGCGGCTGAGCGAGGCGGCGGCTGAACTTCAGAAAGCCGTCAGCGTCGACCCCACCAACGAAGCAGCCGCCCAGGAGCTCGCCAAAGTGCTGGCGACGCAAGCCGCCGCCAAGGCCCAGAGGGAAAAAGCGATCCAGGAGGCCCTTAAGCAGCCGGAAGAGGCACCGACCGTCGTCAAGCTCAAGCCGTTTCCCCAGGAACCCCTGGCTCATTTCCGCCTCACCTCCGACAGCCGCAAAGTCTTTGAGACGCTCGCCAAGCTGGCGGAGCTCAACGTGGTCTTTTCCCATGACTTTCAGCCCAAGCCGCTCTCCCTGGACCTGACCAACGTCAAGTTGGAAGACGCGCTCCACATTGCCGCGCTCTCTGCCAACGTTTTCTGGAAGGTTGTTACGGCCAACACCATCCTCATCATCCCGGATTCGCCCACCAACCGGCGGGAATACGAAGAAGAGGTATTGAGGACCTTTCATCTCGCCAACCCGCTCGCCCCTGCTGACCGCACAGCCATCTCCACGGCGCTGAAGCAAGTGCTGGGACTTCAGAAGGTGATCGACAACCCCGAGTCCAACTCCATCATCATCCGCGACACACCGCAGAGGGTGGCCGCCGCCGAAGAACTCATTCACTCTCTCGACCTCGCTAAAGGTGAAGTGCTGGTTGAGGTGTCGATAATGGAAGCCTCGGTGGACCGTTTGCGCAACCTCGGTCTGGCGCCGCAAACGCAAAACGGCACCATCGCTGCCCTCTTGTTCACCCCTCCTGCGACGACCACCGAGTCTGGCGGGACGACTACGACGACGACGCCCCAGGGGCTGCCGCTCAACGAGCTTGGCAAGCTCAGCAGTTCAGATTTCAGCATCGTACTGCCCAACGTCATTGCCCAGGCTCTGCTTGGCGATACGCGGACGCACGTCCTGCAGCAGCCCCAGGTCCGGGCCACGGACGGACAGACCGCCAAACTGCGCATCGGCCAGCGAATTCCCTACGCCACGGGCAGTTTCCTGCCTTCGTTTGGAGGCACGGTCAGCACTGGAACTACC
>DATJKY010000785.1:0-8659 GCA_035490955.1 Terriglobia bacterium
GCTGCTCGAAAGCGAGCTGTTCGGCCATGAGAAGGGCGCTTTCACCGGGGCCGACCGGGCTCGCCCGGGGCTCTTCGAAGCGGCGCACGAAGGAACCCTTTTTTTGGACGAAGTAGCCGAGATGTCACCGGCGGCGCAGGCCAAACTGTTGAGGGTTCTCACCGACGGGCAGGTGGTACGGATCGGTACAACACAGCCGCGCAAGGTGGACGTAAGACTGCTGGCAGCCACCCACCGCGATCTGCTCCAGCGTGTGCACGAGGGGCTCTTCCGCGAGGACCTGTTCTACCGCCTCGCGGTCGTGCCGATTCCCATTCCTCCGCTACGCCAGAGGCACGAGGACATCCCGAAGCTTTGCGATCTTTTCCTCTACCAGGTGGCGTTGGACCTCAAATTGCCTCGGCGCAGACTGTCGCGCGAGGCCTTGGCCAAACTGCAGCGCTATGACTTCCCGGGAAACGTCCGGGAGTTGCGAAACTTGATTGAACGGGCTTCAATACTTTCTGTTACCGACCCGATTAGAGAAGAGAGTTTCCCACTGCCCTCGGAGGCTACTGAATCTAGTGGGGAGGCCAGCGATCGAAGCTCACAGGCCCGATCAAATTCGTGGGTAGAGCTGATCCCGGAGGTTGAAGACCTGCGGACCTTTCTAGCAGGTGTCGAGAAGGAGATCATCCTGCGTACCTTGAAGTCTACGGGTGGCGCTCAGGCGGAGGCGGCTCGCCGGCTGGGCCTCTCCCGGAGCGACCTCGGCTACAAGCTGACCAAGTTCGGCATTCGGAGCGTCGAAGAGTGAATGCGTGAGCGCTTGAACGGAGGGTTACCTTGAGCGCTTGAATACTGACCCGACCATTTGCCTCCGTGCTCAGGCCCAAAAACCTTGGCAGTTGCGGCGTGCAGTCCGTTTCAGTGCTCGGATGCGTCCTCGAGCGCCGCTGTTTGGCCGGAAGGTGCAACCACGGCTCGGACACTCAGTTCGTGGACCCGGTAGAAGGCACCAGCAGAACTGCGCAAGAGAGCATCAAAAAGTCGGGAGCCTGATCGTAATCTTCCCAGCGGACTACCACTTGACTCGCCTCATCCAGCGGCTGAGAATACCCGACGGATGACCACCAAGCCGGATCGTCCGCGCTCAAAACGAAAGACCAGCGCCGCTCGTGGAAAGGGGCAACCGTACGGCTTGTCCCAAGTGGCGCGTCGAATCTTAGGCTATGCCAACCGGGGGCTGCCGCGCGTCGATTTCCTGCGCAGAGTCTCGAAAGCACTCATGGAGTTCTCTAACTGCGACGCGGTGGAACTGCGGCTGAAAGATCCTGAACTGCAATACAGTTGGGAAGCTTCGAAGCAGCCGAAGGGCTCGTTTCGCTTCACGATTCTCGGAAATCCTCGCACCGCGAGGCGACGGGCGGCGAGCTTACCGATACTCGACAAGCAAGCGGTCCTGGAACGCCTTTATCGGGATGTCCTTCGGGGCCGCTTGAAACCCAGTTCGCACTTCTCGACGCATCAGAGGAGTTTCTGGACTGGCGACACGCACAAGGCGATGCGGCTCGGTGGTACAACAAGGGCTCCCTTGGGAGGATTGTATCGATCCCTTGCTCTAATCCGATTCGCTGTCGACGACCGGACTATGGGACTCCTCCAATTGAAGAGTCTTCAACCGGACTATTTTACCCGGGAAGACGTCGAGTTGTACGAGGGGCTTGCACAAACAATGGGGCTGGCCATCGCCAACCGTCGAGGCCAGTGGGCGCTGCGGGAACGGGTTAAAGAGTTAACATGCCTTTATGGCATCGCACAGGTGGTCCAGAGGCCGGACATTTCGTTGGAAGAGACCCTGAAGAGCATTCTGGGGCTTCTTCCTCCCGCCTGGCAGTATCCCGATATCGCCTGCGCGCGAATCATGTTGGACGGCCGAGCGTACACCACGCCCGAATTCGAAGAGGGCCTGCATCGCCAAGCGGCAGACATCTTTGTCGGTGGGGCGCGGCGCGGTGTCGTGGAGGTGTTTTACACGCATGACAAGGCGGGGTTTGTGGAAGGGCCGTTCCTGAAGGAAGAGCAGAGCCTTATCGACACGGTGGCTAGAGAGGTGTCGCTGGTGGTGGAGCGTCGAGAGGCCGAGATCTACAAATCGAAATTGCAGGACCAGCTCAGACACGCCGATCGCCTGTCCACCATCGGACAGCTTGCGGCGGGTGTGGCGCACGAACTAAATGAGCCTCTGACGAACATCCTGGGCTTTGCGCAGTTGGTCAAGAAAGAGCCGGGGCTGCCCACGACGGCAGCAGGGGACCTGGAAAAAATCATTAAGACTTCGCTGAACGCTCGAGAAATCATCCATAAACTGCTGGTTTTTTCTCGGCAGATGCGGTTGCAGAAGACGCAGGTGAATTTGAATCAGGTTGTCCAGGAGGGGCTAGACTTCCTCGAGTCCCGGTGTGCGAAAGCAGGGATCGAGCTGGTGCGGTTGTTGGAGCCGGATCTGCCGGAGATCAGCGCTGATCCATCGCAGTTGCAGCAGGTTTTGGTGAACCTGGTCGTGAATGCCATTCAGGCGTCACCGAGCGGAGGCAAATTGACAATCGAGACCCATCGGGGCCGAGACTACGTTGCTCTGGCAGTTAGCGACACGGGTACCGGCATGACCGAGGAAGTCAAAAGCAAGATCTTCACGCCCTTCTTTACGACCAAAGATGTAGACCAGGGAACGGGTCTGGGGCTAGCGGTCGTGCACCGGATCGTGACCTCACATCGGGGCGTCATTCACGTGGACAGCGAGGTTGGGCGGGGCTCGCGATTCGAAGTCCAATTGCCGGCAAATGGTTCCGGGAAGGCAGAAACGAGTGGCTGAGATGGTCCCCACGGCTCATCAAGAACGGATCCTGGTTGCAGACGATTCCGTGGATACATTGGAGGTCCTCCAGCGGAACCTGCAGTCGAAGGGATACCAGGTTCTCACGGCTACCTGCGTACCGGATGCCATTCGAACTCTGGAGCAGACGGCGGTGGACTTGGTCATCACGGACCTGAAGATGCCCAAAGTAAGCGGCCTCGATTTGGTGCGGCACGTCCGGGAGAATCTGAAGAACACAGAAGTGATGATGATCACCGGCTATCCTTCGATCGGCGGCGCCGTGGATGCGGTCAAGACGGGCGCCGAGGAGTACCTGGCGAAGCCTTTTACCGACGAAGAGCTGTTTTCTGCGGTGGGGCGCACGCTCGAGAAGTTGCGGAGCCGGCGCGCAGCGCAAGGCCCCGTGTACTGGACGCCAGCATCACCCTTCGGGCTGGTGGGCGAGTCGCAGGCGATGCAGCAGGTATTCAGCGCGATAACCAAGGTTGCGGCCACGTCAGCCACCGTCCTGATTACGGGAGAGAGTGGCACGGGCAAGGAGCTTGTGGCTAGGGCGATTCACTACAGCAGCCCGCGGGCGTTAGCGGCGTTTGTACCCATCAGCTGCGCCGCTATTCCGGATGGGTTGCTCGAAAGCGAGCTTTTCGGACATGTAAAAGGCGCGTTCACTGGCGCTTCCGAAACTCGGGCGGGATTCCTGCAAACTGCCGAGGGGGGCACGGTCTTTCTCGACGAGATCAGCTCGACGAGCCTTTCGACGCAAGTCAAACTCCTGCGCGTGTTGCAGGAGAAGGAAGTGTGCATGGTGGGGTCCACGCAGGCGCGGCATGTAGACATCAGAGTTCTGGCGGCAACGAACAAGGATTTGCTGAGCTTAGTGAAGAAGGACGCTTTTCGAGAAGATCTCTACTTTCGCCTGAACGTGCTCACAATTGACGTTCCTCCCCTGCGGGACAGAGGGGATGATGTCTTGATTCTGATACGTCATGTCGCGGAAAGATTCGCTAGAGAAATGGCAAGGGCGGTTCCCGATTTCTCCGACCAGACGCTGCGGGTGCTACGGAATTATCATTGGCCGGGGAACGTTCGGGAACTCGAGAATGTCGTACAGCGTCTTATCGTGATGAATGAGGGTGGTGTTGTCGAAGTTCCAGACCTGCCCTCGTTGATGCGATTCTCCGCCCTGCGAACTGGCTCGCTCGACCGGACGTTGGCGGAGGTCGAAGCCGAGTACATTCACAATGTCTTGGTAAGCGTCAATGGGAACCGGACCCGAGCAGCGGAGATACTCGGTATTGACCGCAAGACGCTACGCGAGAAGTTGAAGACCTCGGCGGCGTTTCCGTCCTAGAAAGATGCCGCCGGGGAGTTACTCCCCACTGGTACAAGTCTCCCCAGTCTTGACAGCGGAGCTGCCCTCCGGCCGTGAATACTTTTAGGTCTGCATCTCTCTGACTCAGATTAACTTCCACGCTTAAAATCAATCGCTCCAGGGTGTCACACATTGGCGACCCAGTTGCCTCTTTGGCGTGTGGGTGTCTGCGAGTAAGCGAGTGCCACATCCAGGAGGAAGACCAATGGCAATACTGACTGATGAAGTCGCGACGAAAGCAAGGGGTATCTGTTCGGTCTGTAAACACGAGGCAGACTGCATTTACCCGAGGAGTACGGGGCAGATCGTCCTCAACTGCGGGCAATTTGAGCCCTGCCCGCCGATAGCGCCGCCGCGGCGCGATAGGGCTCGGGTGGAACTCGAGAGGCTTTGGGAGAAGTCCGCCAGCGAAGAAACTGAGACGAAGTTCCAGGGGCTGTGCAGCAGTTGTGCGGACCGGCTCGTCTGCATCTATCCCAAGCCTGTCGGCGGCGTCTGGCGTTGCGAAGAGTACCGTTAGTCCGGCGTAGGCGGCGGCTTCTTGCGTACTTCCGGAGAGGGTCGCACGCACTTGCGGAACGTTTCGCAGATCGTAGAAGAACACGGGGCCGGCAAGCGTGCCAGTCTCTGGAATGGCGCATGACCGCCGCGAGGGATCGGAGCCAACGGACTCGAAAATCAAGCTAAGGAGGGAAGAATTCTATGTTGCCCGCAAGAGAACGAACTATCAGCACCCTGGAGGCGAAAGCGATTGCGAGCCCTCGCACCATCGTGGATCGAAACTTCGAACATGCTGCTGACCGCTTAGGACTAACCAAGGAACAGAGGTTGCTTCTCACGACGCCTTTCCGCGAAGTTAGGGTGGGGGTCCCGGTGCGCATGGACGACGGTTCCCTACGAGTCTTTACCGGCTACCGGATCCAACACAACGGAGCGAGGGGACCGATGAAGGGTGGGATTCGCTACCATCCGGCTGTCGACGAGGAGGAGATCCGTGCGCTCGCTCAGGCCATGACCTGGAAGACGGCACTGGTCAACATCCCATTCGGGGGCGCCAAGGGCGGCGTGGCGTGCGACCCCCAGATGATGTCGCAAGGTGAGCTCCAGCGGTTGACGCGCAAGTTCGTGGCCCGCATTCACCGTTTCCTGGGACCACATCGTGACATCCCTGCACCGGATGTCAACACGAATGCTCAGGTCATGGCCTGGATTCTGGATGAATACAGCTCCCGGCACGGATATTCACCCGCCTGCGTAACCGGCAAGCCGCTGGAGTTGGGAGGCTCTGTCGGTCGAGTACAGGCCACCGGTCGGGGCGTAGCGCTGGTGTTGGAGAGCCACATGGAGAATCTTGGGCGCCCACTGAAAGGCCTGAAAATAGTTCTGCAGGGTTTCGGCAACGTGGGTTCAAATGCCGCCCTGGTCCTGGCCGAGCGGGGCTGCGAAATCTTCGCCGTCAGCGACATGTATGGAGGGATCGTCAGCGAGGACGGAAGGGGACTCCCTATCAAAAAACTGGTGGAGCATGTGGAGAAGACCGGCTCCGTGATCAACTTTCCTGGTAGCGTATTGATTCAAAATCAGGACCTGCTTCTCTTGGAATGTGACGTACTGATCCCGGCGGCGCTCGAATGCGTCTTGCACGAAGAAAACGCGCCCGAGGTCAAAGCCAAGATCATAGCAGAAGCAGCCAACTTACCCACGACCCCGGAGGCTGATGAAATATTCCAGAACAAGGGGATTACGGTACTACCCGATATTCTGACCAACGCGGGCGGAGTGATCGTCAGTTACTTCGAGTGCACTCAAAATCTCCAAGAAGTTTCGTGGGATGAAAGCCGAGTGAACCGTGAGCTGACAGAGTACCTTGGCAGAGCCTATAACGAAGCTGCCCGTCTGTCTGCCAGGGAAGGAGTGTCGCTGAAGCAGGCTGCATACGAAATCGCGGTCGAGCGTGTCGCGCGGGCCGAGGAGCTGCGAGGAATGTAGAGCGTTCCATCAAGTCAGGAGGCAAGAGGACACACAAGTGGACGGTCAGGTCGTGGTCGCCCCTGGACGAGTTGTAAGGTAGGTTTTGAAAGGTCGCTCGTCGGCGCACCGCGACTTTACGGTGTATTACCTTCACCCGTACAAATCTTTCAACGCGTCAGCGCGGTTTTCGTTCAAGCGTTTGTACAGTCTTACCCACCAGCTTTCGCTTAGGGACCCTATCGTCAGCAGTTTCAATGAGATGTGAGTCTGATTCGCGTGGCAGCACGGTTGCGCTTGGCTGGATGTGGACTAGAGGATGGTCTCGGCAGCGGACGCGAGGCCAAAGGAGGGTCATGACCAGTGTGTACGTCACTGTCCTTATCCCTTGTGGGACGCTGACTGCGCCGCCTTCCACGAGACTCGGGGTGTTCAAGGCAGCGAGATCCTGGAAGTACTTGGGTTGGAAGCAATAGAGGTTCACGGCCTGTCTCTATGCTCCTGTTGTTGACCTTAATTACGCTTTTGAAAGCAGCAACGCGACGACTGTATACAAGGCGACTGGACGGAAAGGAGGCGGTCATGATGCTCGCGTATTACTTCGTTCGTCTTATCGAAACCCACTCCGACGCCTTGGCCAGCAAGCTTCTCAACAAGGTTCAGCAGTCGGGTTCTACCCGTGCTTACAACGGGGTGCCTCTCAATGAGCTGAAGCAGCGCGTATACGAGATTTACGAACACCTGGGGGACTGGGTGCTGGGGAAGAAGGATGTGGATATCCAGCGCCGCTATCGGGAGATCGGCGCCCGCCGCTACCACCAGCAGGTGCCTTTGAGCGAACTGATCTGGGCCATCGTCCTCACCAAGCAGAATCTGTGGGAGTTCCTCACGTTGGAGTCCATCGTCGACGGGCCCGTGCGAGTTTTCGGAGAGCTCGAAGCGCTGCAATTGCTGAGTCAGTTCTTTGATCGTGCCATCTATTACGCGGCCATGGGCTACGAGGAGGCACGCGAAGCAGACCGGGTTGCCGAAAGCAGCACGGTTGAATCGAGATAAGAAGCTGTACCGGCGCCGTCTCAGCGCCGAAACGTCGGTAAGGACACTGGCCTTAGGCTGTGAAGAATTCCAGAGCCGGCTGGCGCCCCGCCAAAAGTACACGTCAAAGTTGAAACCAAGCGCCAAGGCGACCCAAGCACCACTCCACAGCGCGGCTTCACGGAGCGAAACGGACCGGGCACGCTGTGAAACACCCCGAGGCCGAGCGCCAGCAGTGCTAGGTACGGTGGCGGTGACAATAGACAGGGCCTGCAGGTTGGTTCATCGCAAGCCCCCCATTTGACTGCTCCTCGGGCGATTGCTCGCAAGTTGACTGCGGCCCTTCACTGGGCGGCTTCGCCTCCTAAGCACCGAGGGCAATCAGGCTCGGGTTGCTGTTTGTCGCCCAAAAACCTTGGCAGTTGCGGTGTGCACTCCCTTTCAGTGCTCGGATGCGTCCTCGAGCGCCGCTGTTTGGCCGGAAGACGCAACTGAGGTTCGGACACCCAGCTCGTGAACCAAGCGTCCGCCCTGATGCGCGGTGTTTACCAGAAAAAGCGCCCCAGTGCCATAGAGGACCAGGAAAGCCAGAAGCAGCGCGGTGGTTAGCGTTCGGCTGAGCTCGCGTCGCAGCACATGTGGAACCAGCAGCAGTGCCGTGAAAACAACGGTCAGCACCAAGAAGAGAACGCCTGTTGTTTGGGCAAGCTCTTCGTGCTGCTCGAGCACTTGTTTAACCTGAGGGGCTTCGCCCGCCAGCTTTCCTGCCGCTTTTCCCGTTTGCAGAGCCATAAAGACGGAAGCAGTCCCCAGCGCCATGAGAATCCACGCAGACAAAAGGAATGCCCTGCTCTTGGGTGACCAAGATGGCAGGCCGAGCAACACGAAAAGGGGTGCGATCAGCAAGAGAGCAATCGGGAAATGGACCACCAGCGGATGCAGCTCGTACCAACCAGGAATAGGAGGAAGTTGGATCATCGTACTCTCCAGTTTCTTTTCAAACTTTCTGAGTGGGCGAGGCACTCTTTCGATCGTCAGTCCGCTAGCTCCACCGCCTCGTACGCCTCAGCAGGGCTCGCGCAGGAAACACAGTTGCCCGTTACAGGCTCGGAACTCGTGTAGCCGCACACTGCGCACACGTAGTAGGTGTGGCTGGCTTCCTGCATGTTCTTCGCGCCGACGAGAGCGTCGATGAGCAGGTTAAAATGCTGGACCTCGGGCATACGACCCCAGATCTTCACGTAATGAACTCCTCTCGTTCATGCATGGGGCCCGGGTGACCTTGTCCGGCCGCCCCATCTGTTCATCAGCAGGCAGCGCGCCACTTTACAAATTCTGTGCAAGGCAATGAGGGTTCGTAGCTTATTCGGCAGCAAGCTTACCGGCCGCCTCCATCGCGGTCCAAAAGTTTGAACAGGACCTTTGCT
>DATJKY010000786.1:0-3944 GCA_035490955.1 Terriglobia bacterium
ATGGCGCGAGTCCCCCGCCTTTAACCAATTCAGAGGTTTCGACTGGATGCCGGACCCGTGTCGCAGCTGCGACCGGCGCTTCCAGGATTTTGGCGGATGCCGCTGCCAGGCCTTTGCCCTGACCGGCGATGCGGCACGGACGGATCCGGTGTGCCAATGGGCGCCAGATCACACCCTGGTTGAGACTGCGGTCGCCGCTGCCCAACAGCAAGACGCTGCGGAGAAGCAGGCAGCCAGTAAGAATATGTTCAGGCAATTCACCTACCGGCCCGACCCAGGAGTCGCCAGGTCGCAGCGGGGTTAGAAGGCAACGCCGTTCCAGGATACCCCAAACGATGTCTTGCGCCGGGAGTTGGGCCTTGCAAAACCAGCGCTGCGAAACTCAGAAAGAATTACTCTCAGGCAGATAGATTCGGGGCGCGGCAGGACACCACGTCCATTAAGCCCGACAAGGACTACACCAATCGTTCGTTTCCGGCTACCGTCTGGACGGGCAGTACGTTCCTTGTCGCTCCTTCAAGGATGTCTTGCTAGGCCTGTCGAATCACCTTCGCGGGAATAACCAGGTTGCTTTTGACCAAGCTGCTCAGCCATCATGACAACTATCAACAAGGATAGCCCCTGCCTCTTCATCACCACGGTAGCCCGGAATCGCCTTCGAGTGTTTCAGACTGACGCCCTTATAGGGCGTTGCCTGCAAGGCGCTGGATGAGGTGCGTGGCTCGGGTGGCTTCGCTCTCTTCGCCTACGTTATCATGGCTGAACATCTTCATGCCCTGACCGATGGGATACTCAAGGCCTCAGAGACCCTACGTTACATCAACGGCATTCTCAGCCACCGGGTGATCGGCTATCTGAAGGAAGGCGGCTTCACCAGTTCGCTGGAGAAACTGCCCAAGGGTCGCCGGCACGAGTACTCCCTTGTGGATCATCATTCCAACGCGGTGCCGGTGTTCAGTGAGGGCTTCTTCATGCAGAAGGTGAATTACATTCACCTGAACCCGGTGCGTGCCGCCCTGGTGGCTCGGGCGGAAGACTACCGCTGGTCGAGCGTGCGGTGTTGGCGGGGATCCGTGGTAATCGAGGACGAACCACTCCGAATGGAATTGGAGAGAATTGATTGGCGGAGGCCACGATAGTGCGTTCCGGCCAAGGCGCAGCCTCGGGCGGGAGATTTTCGTAGTTGGACTGCGGCCTCGGAAAGGCACAGCCTTTCCGCAAGTCAGAGCGGCAGAGCCGCCAAGATCTCGCCTCGGTCGCATTCAGGACCTGGAGTTCAGAATCCAGCCGAGCCTCGTCGGGTGCCCAGCCAGGCGTTGGGACTCGTGGTAGGTGTACATCATGCGGTGAATCACAGTGACGTTGGAGAGCACAAAGATGACCCACAGTACGGGAGCCATGCGGTCGAATAGAGCGCCGATGAGGATAAGCACGATGCGCTCCGGCCGCTCGAGAAAGCCAACCTTGCACGTCGAGATAAGACTTTCGGCCCGGGCCCGAGTGTAGCTGGTCATCACCGCGCCGATCATGACTCCTGCCACCAGGGTCACGTACCAGAACCGGCCGATCCTGCCGTAATAAACCAGCAAGCCAATGAGCAGGCACAAGTCGGAGTAACGATCCAGCACGGAGTCAAAGAACCCGCCAAAAGGCGTGACGCGTCCGGTCAAGCGTGCCACGGGCCCGTCCGTCAGGTCGAAGATAGCGGCGAACACAACGGTGAGGGCGGCCCAGCGGAAGTAGCCGTATGCGAAAAGATAGGCTGCCAGGAGGTTGATGGAGAAGCCGATGAAGGTTAGAAGGTTGGGGTTGATGCCACTCGCGGCAAAGCCACGAACGATAAGGTTATGAAGGCGCTTGCCGGCTTCTCCAATTTGATGCGTGATCATGTGCTCTCCCGCGAGTCACAAGGATACCCTGACCGGCGAGACGGCGCAATCGAGCTCAGCGTTTGCGCTTGGCACCTAGGTCCAGCGAAACCAGCGCACCGCGAGAAAGAAAGAGACGCCTCCCCAGAGGCACAGAATGAGCAAGCGCGCCTGCTGGGCGGCGAGTGTTGCACCCTCCAGGACGATGGCGCGAAGGGCGTCATTGAACGCGGTAAGCGGCAATGCCTTGATCAAGGGCTGCATCACAGCAGGAAAGTGCTCGTAGGAGAAGAAGACTCCTGACAAGATCCACATGGGCATCATCACAACGTTGATGATGCCGCTGACGGACTCGGCTTTCTGGGCGCGGCTGGCGGTCAGCAGGCCCAAGGCGCCGAAGGAGAGCGCACCGAGGGTGCCGATCAGGAAGATCGATATCCATGAACCGATGATCCGCATGTGAAAGGCAAGGACGCCAAAGCCTAGCAGCAGAACTAGCTGCGTGAGGGCTAAGAGCAGCCGCCCGCTCGCGAGCGCGAAGAGGAAATCAGTGGGGCGCATGGGGGTTGCGGCGTAGCGCTTGAGCAGTTTGCGCTGGCGCATTTCCACCAGCGCATAGCCGATACCCCATAGACCCGAAGCCATCAGGTTCATGCCCAACAGACCCGGAATCAGGAAATCGATGTAGCGCGCGCCAGGCTCGCTCGAGGCGTGAAGTGAGATCGAAAGCGGGTCCTTTCTTCCGGCCGCACTCTGCATCGCGCCCTCGACGGCAGCACGAGCCAATAGGCTCTCGCTGCGCGCCGGATCGTAGCGATATTCGAAGCTGCCGTCCGCGCGCGGTGTTACCACCAGATCGTACTTGCCCAACCGAAACCTGTTCCAGGCGTCCTGTGCCGAAAGGGTTTCAGTGCGTACGGCGCCTTTTTCGGAGGAGGCCTTCAGCAAATCGAGTGCGCGCTGTGCGCCGGGGCCTTCGACAACAGCAACGTGACTGGTGCCAACAGGTTTATTCGGAGTAGCGAGCCCAAGCCCCAACGCCAAGAGTATGGGGAAAACGAAAACCCAAAAGACGACCTCAGGCTCCCGTATCAAACTTCTCCAGCCTGCGATCAGAAGGTGCCAGTAACCGGCCCAGCGACCGTTCTCGCGCGAAGCGCGAAGCGGTAGTTCCTGCGCAGGCCGGATAACGATCTCCTCCTCCCTGTCTACGTTTGCCACGGCTGCCTCCTTAATCAGTCCTCGCGCAGGCGCCGGCCGGTAAGGTGGACGAACACATCCTCCAGGCTAGCGTCGCGAGTTGTCAAGTGCAGCAGATCGGAGCCCCGCCTCTCCAAGGCCGCGAGCAGCGCAGGTACAGTCTCGTGGAGTCTGCGGACACTGAGCACCACCGTGCCGTTCTCCTGATGAACGGCTTCGACACCCGGCAGTGAAGACCAGGAGTCAGCCGCAAGCTCACCACCTGTTGTCGTGAACTCCACCATGCGGTGGCCACCCAGCTTTTCGATGAGCTCGGCGGGCGTACCGGAGGCGATCATCACACCGTGATCGATAATCGCGATGCGGTCGCAAAGCCGCTCCGCCTCGTCCATGTAGTGGGTCGTCAACAGCACGGTTCCGCCGCGCCGCTGGAACTGCCTGACAATCTCCCAGAGCTGGCGCCGGCTCTGCGGGTCGAGACCTGTGGTGGGCTCGTCGAGAAAGAGGATCATCGGGTCGGCCACCAGGGCTGTTGCTACCGCAAGGCGCTGCTTCTGCCCTCCCGAAAGCTTTCCCACCCAGGCGTCGGACTTTTCGGTCAGCGCCATCTCTTCCATGACCTGCAAAGCGGGCCTCGGATAGCGGTAGAAGCTGGCGAAAAGCTCCAGGGTTTCGCGAACCGTCAGTTTTTCGTTAAGGCGCGTCTCCTGCAGCGAAATGCCCAGCATCTCGCGCAATTCCCGGGAGTGGGCATTCCAGGTCTTCCCTAGAACTTCCACTTCGCCTGAAGTCGGTGGAAGGAGTCCCTCCAGAATCTCGATGGTCGTCGTCTTTCCTGCCCCGTTAGGCCCGAGCAGACCAAAGCATTCGCCGGCT
>DATJKY010000787.1:0-7498 GCA_035490955.1 Terriglobia bacterium
GTCCAGACCTTCTACTATATCGGTCACGGTGGTGGGCGTACCTTGCAGGATCTGGGTGAGAGCTTCGCGCGGCACTTCCTCGGGTATATCGCCCTCGATGCGCAAGGCCAGCACGGTGTGGGGTGGGATGCGGCGCGCGAAATACCGCAGTGTCACGCCCACTATCTCCAGCACCAGCACCACCAAGAAAAACCCTAGAAAGAACTTGCCTACCTTTTTCATATTCGCAGTCGCTCCTGGCTGGATTCTAACACCGGACGGAAGCCGACTACTCCTCTCCCTTTTGTGTTACATTCCCCGCACGGGCTCCTGTGCGGTCTGGCGAATAGGGACTGGATACCTAGCCGATTCAACCGCTATGTGCGCGAGGCGCTCGAAGGGAAGGACTGATGACCATCGAAGAGAGGCTTACACGGCTGGAAGACACCTTCGAGCGGCTTGAAGGGATTGTCGAGAAACTGGCCACTAACACGACGGCGTTTGTCCAGTCAGCCACGGAATTCAATGCCACCGTCACGTCCGCCATCGGCACAACGAGCTCCGCGATTGGCACATTGAGCCAGGTGATCGAGTCGCAAGGCGCGATCATCCACCGGCTGGACGAGATGGTAAGGAGCTTCGATGAATGGCTGCGAGGCCAAGGCCCCCAGGGATGGCCACGAAAAGAGGGACTGAGGTACGCTGTAGTTTGTAGAATGGAGGCTGAAAGGGAAAGTCCTTGGCGGCCCTGCCGCTCTGACTTGCGGAAAGGCTTCCGCCTTTCCGAGGGCGGGAGGAGCCACTGTTTCTCCTTTTTATTGCTTTTTGTAGCACCCGCTGCCTGGCTGCCTGCCATTGCCTTGACAAGCCTCGCACCGTCTCCTATCATCAACGTCAGAGGTCCATAACGTGGGCGGCGGATTTGCGGAGATTGGTTTCATCCTTTTCATTGCCTTTCTGTTATTTGGGCCCAAGAAGCTGCCGGAGATCGCGCGAGTGCTGGGAAAAGGCTTGGCTGAGCTGCGCCGCGCATCGTACGACCTGAGGAGTTCGCTGGAAGAAGAAATCCGGAACCTGGATCGGGCTCCCACCAGTTCGGAAGCAGCTTCGGAATCGACCCCTGCTTATGGGCACAACCATTCAGAACCCGCCCACCAGGACTCCCCGCCCCGATCCTGAGGAAGACGAACTCAATGGCAAGCAGATGTCATTCCTCGAGCACCTCGAGGAGCTGCGAAAACGGCTCATACGCGCCATCCTGTCTATCGTCGTCGGCTTCGGCATTTGCTTTTACTTCCACGAACAAATCTATGGCTATTTGGCACGACCGCTCACCGACACGCTGCGCAGCCTGCACCTGTCCGACAAGTTGGTCTATACCAACCCTATCGACCCCTTTAACCTCTACATCAAAATCGCCATTGTGGGCGGAATCTTCCTGGCTTCACCTTACATCCTGCTGCAGCTTTGGCTGTTTGTCTCGCCCGGCCTGTATCGTCATGAGAAGCGCTATGTTTGGCCGTTTGTCCTTTTGACGAGCAGCTTGTTCATTGCCGGCGGAGCCTTTGCTTACAAGCTGGCCTTTCCTCCCGCGCTGAAGTTTCTCTTACAGTTCGGCCATAGCTTCCAGCCCATGGTGACCATCAACGAGTACCTCAGCATCGCCACGACGATTATCCTGGGCGTCGGTGTGGTCTTCGAATTACCTGTCGTCATCCTGATTCTGTCAATCTTCGGCATCGTGACCCCGAAGTTTCTGGTGAAAAATCTGCGTTACGCCATCCTGGTCACCGCCGTGCTCGCTGCGGGAATCGCTCCCACTCCTGACCTTGCAACGCTCTTCATTATCTGGATCCCAATGGTGGGACTCTACGTGCTTAGCATCGGCTTGTGTTGGCTGGTCTATTTGAAGAAGCGGAGAAGGGCGGCGTCGGAAAGTAACACGTGACGACCTACCGATTCAAGAGGTTGCTGTTTCTTGCCCCAGTACTCACAGCTTTGTCAGTCCGGGGCCTGGCGGTGGGACGTAGCGCGGGCGTCTCGCCTGCACTACGGGTTCCGGTCCCGTCCTTGCGCCTTGCCTATCAGCCGCGTAATTCCCACGCTCCTGCCGCGCGTCCGGATACTGACTCACTGGCTTTCAACGGCGAACGCGCCTTCGAGGACCTGAAGCGTCTGGTCGCGTTCGGCCCCCGACCGCCCGGCTCTAAAGCGCTGGCGGAAAGCCGAGCATGGATCGTGAGCCAGTTGAAGCTCGCGGGTTGTCAAGTGGAAGAGGATAGTTTTGTGGCGTCAACCCCGGTGGGCAATATTCCCATGACCAACGTGATCGCCCGAATAGCGGGTGCGCGGTCTTCAGTGGTGATGGTGGCCGGGCACTACGACACCCTGCGTGCCACCGGGTTTACATTTGTGGGGGCAAACGATGGCGGCTCGAGCGCAGCTTTTCTGCTGGAACTGGCGCGAATTCTCGGTCGGCGCAAGAACCCTGTGACCTACTGGCTGGTGTTCTTTGACGGCGAGGAGGCTTTAGAGCATTGGTCTGCGACCGACAGCCGCTACGGCAGCCGGCATCTGGAGCAGAAACTCGCGTCAGCTGGCGAACTGGGCCGAGTGCAGGCCATGATCCTCGTCGATTTGATTGCGGACGCCAAGCTCGATATCTACCGCGACTCGAATTCGACTGGTTGGCTCAACGACATGATCTTCGCCAATGCCCGCCGCCTCGGCTACTCCAAGTATTTTATCGATTCCTTGCCAGGCGCCATCGAGGACGACCACAATCCCTTTGTCAACGCCGGAGTTTCTGCCGTTGACGTCATCGACCTTGATTACGGCCCCCGCAACAGTTACTGGCACACTGCGCAAGACACGGTGGACAAGTGTAGCGCGCAGAGCCTGACTATAGTCGGTCGGGTGGTGACCGCAACTTTGGAAGAACTGGAAAGGTCGCCACAAATCAAGTAGCAACGGTCACTACAACAGGAATCTGACTTGCAACCGACTGCGACTGAATAAATTCAAGGCAATCTCCGAACACAACAGGGGCGGTCGTTTGCGTGATAGCAGCCTCTCAGGGGGCGAAGTACACGGGTGAATTCGTGGAGATGTATGAATGCAGGGATGGGAGCGCTTCTTGCTTCAAGGGAAAATCAACCCGGTAATGCACTCCCCGGCTCTCCTCACGCGCCGCTGCGCATCGGGCAATCAGGGGCGCAAGCTCGAGCAAGTTTTGCGCTTCGAGGTGGGGGGGGCCGCACGCGCAAGCCTTCGCTGCCGCCGCCAAGGCGTCCAGTCGCCCCACGGCTTCGCTGATCTCTCGACCGCTGCGGATAGTCCCTACGTGTTCCCACATAAGGCGGCGAGCTTCGCTGGCCAATGTTGAAGGGTCGACGGGGGTGATAGCCCGGGGAGAGTGACGAGGGTCGACGGGGATGGCCTGGGGGCGGAAAGTGGCTTTGGGCACGTCAAAACTCGGGCGTCCTTTGATCATGGCGCAAGCAGCACGCGCGCCATACACCAGACATTCCAGCAGCGCGTTGCTGGCCAAGTGGTTGGCCCCATGCAGGCCGTTGGCGGCAACCTCTCCGGCAGCGTACAGACCCTTGAGGGTCGTCGAGCCGTGAAGGTCTGTGGCGACGCCGCCTATCGCATAGTGAGCTGCCGGGCTTACAGGAACCAGATCGGCGGTGATGTCAATATTATGTTCCAGACAAGCGGCATAGATTCTCGGAAAACGCTTCTTCACCCGCTCGGCGTTCAATCGGCTCATATCCAGATAAACGAATTCACTCCGGCACCTTTGCATCTCAAGCATGATGGCCCGTGAAACGACGTCGGGCGGAGCCTGTTCGCCAGCCTCATGGTAGCGCGTCATGAAGCGTTCCAATTCTATATTGCGGAGCTTGGCGCCCTGTGTGCGCAGGTCCTCTGAGAGCAAGAAGCGCGGAGCGCCTTTGGCATAAAGGACCGTCGGATAGAACTGAATAAATTCCATGTCACCCAGGAGTGCTCCCTTGCGCAGAGCCAGGCAAGCGCCATCACCCGAAGCCGAGGGCGGATTCGTAGTTTCCTGGTACACTTGCCCCAGCCCGCCCGTCGCCAGCAACACACGGCCCGCACGGACTCGCTTGAACGCGCCGGTGTTCTGGTCAAGGTATAGCGCGCCACAGACCTGATCTTCGCACACCAGCAGGTCCACACTGGGGGCGCGGCTTCGCACTTGGATGGAACCTAAGGACTTAGCCTTGGCGATCAGGACACGCCTAATCGCTGTGGTCGTCGAATCACCGTGGGCGTGCAGCACACGAGATCGAGAAAGCTCGCTCCTCGGGGCGAATGCGAGTCTGGTCCCATTTCGGTCAAGGTGTGTGCTCCATTCAATGAGTTTCTCGATCTGCTCTGGGCCTTCCTCGCCGAGAATACGCAAAGCTTCTTCACGACATAGGCCGTCGCCCGCCCGAAGTGAATCGTGGAGGCGGAGAAACACTTCTTCGTCCTCGCCCAGTGCCACCGCGGCGCCGGCGTGAGCGTTGGGTGACCGACATTCAAAGCTGCTTCCCTTGCTGGTGACTAACACCCGCCCGGCGGGGGCGAGTTCGATAGCAGCACGCATGCCGGCAATACCGCCGCCGATGACGAGGAAGTCCACTTCTTGATCGCGTTCGACTGGCATTCAACGTCAATGATACCTGCCGCTGGTGTTCACCGCAATGGTCCGATCCATCCGATCCACTCTGTTCAATTCAATCGACTCGCAGCGCATCATCGTAGGGGCAACCCTTGTGGTTGTCCTTTCCCTGGCTTGGATCGTCGTCCGGGCTGGCACCCACCAGGGGTGCCCCTACATCCCGTTTGCGGCTTGAAAGAAGGGGTCGAACTTTAATCTGATACTATATTGCCCTACATTGCCTCCATGCAAGAGTTGAAGGTGCACTCCAGGCATTTTGAGTACGCCGTGGTCGTGGGACGTGGCGCCTGGCGAGCGCTTCGGCGTTTCCCCCTCAGACGCTACTCCTCAGTTTTTGTGTTGACCGAAGCAGGGCTGTGGAAGCGCTGGGGCCAATGCTTCCACCGCGAGAGTGGTCTGGGCAAAGTGCAGCCGGTTTTTATCCCTGCGGGTGAGGGCTCAAAAACGATAGCAATGGTCGAGCGTCTTGCGTCCCAATTGCTGAAGTCCGGAGCCGACCGGCACTCGTTGCTGCTTCTTTTTGGTGGTGGAGTCATTGGTGACCTGGGAGGGTTTCTCGCTTCCACCTATATGCGCGGCATCGACTGCGTGCAAGTGCCCACGACGGTTGTCGCCCAAGTGGATAGCGCGGTGGGAGGCAAGACGGCGGTTAACACGGAGAGTATGAAAAACCTCATCGGCACGTTTCATCCTGCAAGGCTGGTGGTTGCTGATCCTCTCGTGCTGACCTCGCTCGGCCCACGCGAGTTCCGTTCCGGCCTGTATGAAGTGGTCAAACATGCGATCTTGGTCGGAGGCCCTCTCTTCCGCAGACTCGAGGAGACTTGCGAGTTTCTGCGTGCCGATAAGCTCGAAACCCTCGAGCCGATCCTCGAGCGGGCGGTGGCAGTGAAGGTCGACGTCGTGAACCGCGATGAGCGCGAAAAGCGGCTGCGCCACGTTCTTAACCTGGGCCACACCTTCGGTCACGCACTGGAGGAAGTGACTCGCTACCGGCGTTTCCTGCACGGGGAGGCAGTGGGCTGGGGCTTGCTGGCCGTGTTGCGACTGGGGCGGCGCCTGGATGTTCTTGGCGCAGCCGAAGAGGAGCGGATGGCGCGGCTCGTGCGGAAGGTGGGCCCCCTGCCTCCGATCAGCGATCTGGATTGGGCCAAGATCGCTCGGCTCTTGCCACACGATAAGAAGTCCGTTAGAGGCGAGATCCACTGGGTGATTCCGGAGCGCATCGGCAGGGTGAGGATCGTCACCGGAGTGTCCCTGTCGACGGCGGCCATCGCGTTCCGTAACTTGCAAAGGCGCGCTTCCCAGTACACGGCGCGGCCCAAAGCCGGTGCCCAGAGAGACTTTGTTGCTGATGACTGATTGCCGGTCGGGGGCACTGAAAATCGAAGCTCGTCTTCACCCCGTCGCAACCGCATCTTTGGCGAGTTTCCAATTTCCAGTTTCAAGTTTCCTATATGGGAAGCCCACTTGGGTCGCCTGACGACTTCCAGGCCACCGGCCGAGCGGTTCAAAGGATGTTCGCCTCGGTCGCACCGCGCTATGATTTCCTCAACCATTTCCTATCTTTGGGCCTGGATCTCACCTGGCGCCGGGCGACTGCGCAGGCGTTGCGAGAAGTGCTCTCACGGCCGGGATCGGTCGCCGCTGACGTCTGCTGTGGTACGGGCGACTTGGCACTGGCGCTCGCGCGCTTCTCGGCGGGAACGGTGGTTGGCACAGACTTCTGCCATCCGATGTTGCAACGCGCGGAGGGGAAACTCTCGCGTTCGGCTTTGTTGAAAGGCCTCCGGCGAGTTGTCCTCGTCGAGGCTGACACTCTCAACCTGCCGTTTGCTGACCGCTCATTGGATCTCGTGACCAGTGCTTTCGGCTTCCGTAACCTGGCAAACTATGCCATGGGACTTCAGGAGATCTTGCGAGTCCTCAAGCCGGGAGGGATTATCGCTATCCTGGAATTCTCCCGCGTGCAGTGGCCGGTCTTTGGTCCGGTGTTTCGATTCTACTTCGCTACGTTGCTACCCTGGATTGGCGACTGGGTGGCCGGAGTTCGCGGTCCCTATCGGTATCTTTACGAGTCGGCCAGCCAGTTTCCAGACCAGGATGCTTTGGCGCTAAGTATGGGTGCCGTCGGTCTCACAAATGTCTGCTATCGGAATTTTATGGGCGGAGTCGCGGCCTTACATATCGGCAACAAACCGGGAAGACAGTAGACAGCATACAGAACCAGCAGTTTTCACACAGACTCTTCAGCCCCGCGGCAAAATGCGCTCGCCCCACACATTCAACAATTTCTGGTTAGGGCGTTGGTGCGGCCGCCCGGCTTTATATGCCGTCAACCGTCTACTGTCTACCCGGTTTGTTGCCGCATGCGGCAGTGCCAATACCTGGTTTACTGCTCTGCGCTCCACTCTTCTGGGGCGCCGCTAGCCGCAAATTCTTGCTGCAATTCCTCGAGTTCGTGGGTAGCTTTCTCGGTTGCGGCGCGAGCCGCATCTACTTCTGCCTGTTTGGCGGGTATCTTCTGCGCCAGTTCAGCCACAACGTCACTGTTGAGCGCTTCGCGAGCCTGCTGGATCTGGAGCAGGTTTAACTCGTCTTCCGTGAGTTCCTGTATCTCCCGTGCTCTGGCCAGCTTGGCGCGTGCAGACTTGAATCGGCTCTCCCAGTATTCTTTGGTACCCGGCTTACCCTTGGGATGGTCCCCACCTCCTGACTCGAGCTTTTCTAACCAACTCTTGCCTCCGGGTTCGACTCGCAGCCAGCCCGGATCGCCGCCCTCTCGCTGAAGCTGCGCCCGTAGGTCGGAAATGGCGTCTTCATCCGATT
>DATJKY010000788.1:0-13930 GCA_035490955.1 Terriglobia bacterium
TGATTCCCGAAGCGCAACGGAGCCGCGTCACCCATTTCGTAGAGGAAGTGGAGCTGCCGGCCGACGCAGTCGGGATTCACCTGGTGACCTACCCCAACAAAGACCCGAACAGCATCCCGGAGCTGGCCCTCGCCTTCATCCATATTCCGATTGCGGCCAAGCGCAGACACTTTCGCCAGAAGCGTAAAGGCTCGGAGCGGAAACCACACGCCACGTCGTTAACGCATTTCGGCATCAGCCTCGACTCGCACTCGCCGGAGGAAGCGGCGGCCGTCCAGCTCGACGCGACACAGGTCAAGGGCCCTTTCTCAATCGCCGAAACCATCATTTTTAACCACCCGGACCTGGCGACCACGCGCGTCAACGTGGCTTCGACGGTGCTTTACAACCATATCGCCCAGACCCTACACCAGGACAACACGCTCACGCAGTATCTTTCGACTCACCCGCCAGGATCATCCGATCCGTACTACGCCATCCACACCGCCACCAACCCGCAGACGGGGGCTCCCATCAACCCGGTAACGACCGACCCGGACGGCAACCCGATCGTCGACAAAGACGGCAACCCCATCAAATGGCCGACGGATGAGAATGGCCAGAACGTCATCCAGCAGTACAAGCTCTCGCCAGGGGTTATCGGCTCGAGCGACGGCACACAGCAGGGTGCGGCATACTCCGCGCTCGCCGCCGTGCTTCAGAGCGTCAAGAACGATCGGTCTCTGAACGGTCAGTCGTGGTCTGTCCAGCACGGTATCGCTTCAATCAATCGGTCGAACGTCCAGCCACAAACCCCGTCTCCCGGGACGAGGGCCACGGGGCAGGCGCCTTCGCCGCGCTCGGCGGCAGATGCGGACGGCGGCTTCCAGTGGAACCTCAGCAACAAGACCTCCACCTATGGACTGGAGAGCGAGTCGCTCACGTATGACTCTAAAACCTCGACGCTGACCTTCAAGGTGTTGAACTGGGCGAACCGCTACCTTGGCGCCTACGTCCAGTTCTTCAACGAGACCGGGCAGCCGATTAACGATCCCTGGAATGACGGGCACGCCGATAAGAGCAAGATGTATGTCACCAAGCTCTCTTCAGGCTACACTATCGCCGGCGTTCCCATAAAATGGGGCCCCTGGGGCGACCCCACCCCGATCTCCTTCAAAGTCCCCTCGAACGCAACGAAGGCGGACGTGCTGCTGGGCGGAATGGGCATCGGGAACGCGGACGCGGACGTTGATATTGAGGGCATCATCTACACCGGACTCTTCAACTACGGCATCCCGAGCATTCTGATCGCCCTTTCGATCGGCACGACCGGGGCGAGACTCGCCTTCAAGACCCTCGATGACATGGAAGTAACCCTCGTCATCACCGTGGTCAAAGGCTTTCTCGGGGCGCCTGTTGTCATCATCAAAGCTCTGACCGACCCGAAATCCCTCCTCACCATGTTCAGCGAGATGATCCTCGGCTTCATCTTCTCCCCGGGAATTCCGAAGTTGGCGGTGACGTTTGGGGCATACGTGACGGCGACGGAAATTTTTGAGCAAACTCCGATCGTGGGCTGGGCTTTCGAGGTCGCGAGCTGCGCCGCTGGCATCGCCGACATGCTGGCGACGACCGTCGAGGTGCTCAGCTCCCCGGCCACCTACGACATCGAGCTCGCGCGCGTCATCAACCTGCAGGTTGATGTCTCGCCGGACCCGACGCACGGGACGAACACGCAGAAGCCCATCTGGCCGGAGGAGAGCGACCACTGGGAGATGGTCGTCCAGTACAAGGGCGGAACGACCGTCAAGCAGACCGGCAGGATGGACTCGATAAAGCCGGACTTGCCGCTCTCCACGCTCTTCTCCGGGGACACGGCGATTTCGGCCGCGCCGGGAGCGCAGATTCAGGTGGTGGCCAACTTCTATTCTGCAAGCAACTGGCTCTGCGGCAAGTGGTCCAGCGCATGGGTCGCGGCGGCCGCGCCCGAGGGGAGCACCACGCTCAAACTACAGGGCTCGATCATCGAATTCCAAGTCCCGCTCACGGCCCAGACACAGTACGGCCACTACCAGAAACTCGCCTACGAGAACGGGCACCACGTCTGGAAGCGCACGACTACCCCGCCGACCGCAGTCTTTAAAGGCAGCACTGACTGCCCGAACACAGGCAACGTGCTCTGTCGTCTGGTTGACATCTCCATCAACGACCTCGCCTACGCGCTCGGCTACACCTACCAGGCTTCCGGTCAGGGTCTTCCGTTGGACTTCGGCACCGACCCGCAGAGCGGCCAGATGTACGCTTTCCAGAGCATTTCCGTCCTCGGCAACCCCGAGGCCGGGCTGAAACAGCCGACCGTCGGCTTCTCGCTTCAGCCCTACATCGCCTACGATCAGTTCGGCCCCGCGCCCCTCTTCACGCTGCCCGCAGCGACCTACCAGGCGGAGCTGGACGGGGCGGACGGGCAGCCCGTCCCGGCGGACTTGGCGACGGCCTTCGCCAACGCCCGCGGCTCGTCCGGATCCGAGTCCGGCTCACAGGGGACCGGCAACGGAAACTTCACCCTCCCGCAAGGCTGCGTCGTGAAGGTCGTCAAGCCGAGCGCCGAGTGGTACATCGGCCCGACGAGCAACCCGCGCTACGACCTGCGGCGCGAGACCGACACCATCAACGTCTTCGCCTACCCGACGCCCACGTTCAGCCCACGCAACTACTACCTGGACTCGCGCTCTTACGCCAAGGAGAAGAAGTACTACCTGCGCCAGGTGGCGCTCGACGACAAAAGCGGGACCTTCAACTACACGCCGGGACAGAGCTGGGGCGCCTTCTCGGACACGACGCTCGACGCCATCGTCGTCCACCCGAACGGTTACGTCGTCGGCGTCAACTACGAGTACCACAAGATGCTCATCCTGAAGCTGCCCGCGGCGGCGGTGGACGACGCGAACGCGCCCGTGGCGCTTCCCATGAGCGGCAAGGGTTTGCGTGAGGGCCTGCTCCAGGGACCCGTCGCGCTGACCGTCACGCCCGACGGCCGCATCCTCGTGCTCGAACAGGACAACGCGCGCATCCAGGCCTTCGACACGATGGCGAATCCCGTGCAGTGCTTCGACGGGCCGCTCGCCTTCACGATTGACGCACAGTTCAAGACCGACCTGAACAGCAACAATCTCTCGACCGCGTTCCAGCAGGCTTACCAGCGGAACGTGCAGCCCCAGCTCGCCGCGAGCTTCAACCTGCCCTCGACCTTAACGAACGCACTCAACGCCGGCAGCGTCACGGCAGCCCTCAAGCAGGAGTTTGCCAACCACGCCCTGGCCCTTTCCGACAGCGGCCCATATCAGCTGCTAACCACGCAAGCCGGCAGCGTCTGGCTCCTGATCGACCAGGGCTCCGGCGTTACTTACGACATTCGGAAGAACCTCTACGTCAACTCCGGAGGCAAAGAGCTGCTGACACTCCCGGCCACACTCATCCGGGACCTGAACAACGCCGTAGCGAGCGACGCCCTGATACACGAGTTCAAGGACCACGGCGTCACGCTCTCGTCCGCCGACAAACTCCAGGTGGTGGTCGAGACCCCCGACTCCGACTGGGTCTTGCTGGACTCGGGGACCAACCCGGCCGTCTCCTACGAAATCACCGTCCAGTCGAACGCCTACGCCTATAAGGGCTCGACCCTGCTCTTCAGCCTGCCGGCGGGCCTCGAGATAACGGACAATGGCGGGCCGTCGCAGGACATCTTGAAGCTGTTCACAGGCCACGGCATCAACCTCTCCTCCTCGCTCGAGCTCAACGTCATCACGGCCGGCTCCGCCTGGCAACTGGTTGATAAGGGCAACAATGTGAACTACGACATCAACATGGAGGCGGACCTGGACGTGTTCCTCGCCTCTACTTTTCAGGTCGAAGTTGTCGCCCAGAACACCCATTGGGTCTTGCGAGACTCGGTCAACACACTCTCCTTCGACATTAAACCGGACCCGCAGAACTCTGCCGTGCTCGACGTACAACAACTGGTCTCGGTGATGGGCCTCAAGGACGGCGTCTCGACCGACATTCACTATCTGGATGTCGGTGTGGAAACGAAGGGCTTCATCTACGTCCTTTCGTACCAGGGGACGGGCAGCGCCCAGTCAGACTACCACCTGGATATCTACAACCCGGACGGCGCGTGGCTGTCGCGCACGCCCAAGAATGCCGGTAACCCCGGCGTCAACGGCGCGCGGATGATCGTAGACCAGTGGCGCAACCTGTATACGCTCAACTACGAGGCTATCCTCGGCCCTAATAACCGAACCGAGCCGTCGGTGAGCACCTGGATTCCCTCGACGCCGACGTGAAACAGCGACTCCGGAGAGGCCCCGTTCTCACGGCGAGGACGGGCCAAAGCCGCCGGAGCATAAGGAAATCGATATGGCAGACACAAACACGACCTATGTATTAGCCACCGGAGAGCTGGATCCGATGCGGCGACTGCTGACCGCGCAGTCTTTGATCGGGGCCGGCATGCCGCCGCTGACCGGCCCTTCCATGGCGACATTTATGCAGGCGTTGCAGTCGCTCTCGAGCGCCTATCCCAACATTCAGAACGCGGTACTCCAGGGATATGTCGATCAGTTATACGCACTGCTGACAACGACCCCAACCAATTACGACCAAAAATTTCCCGCGTTGTATATTACTTACTGGTACCGCAATTTTCAACCGTACATTGTTGACCTGGAAGGGCCCTGGAATTGCTTCTGCAACGGCGTTCCGGTACTCAAGATTCCACCTTGGCCGCCCCAGGTCCAGTACCCGCCCACGTGGAAAAGCACGATCAACTCGTTGATCACCGCCTGGGGCCAGACGCCGCCATCGAACATCATCTCCCAGACGGGCAACCGCGCCATCTGGGCCTTCGAAGATGCCGTGTTAGGGCCGAATTGGACCAACATGAGCGCGGTTACCAGCGGCGCGGCGGCGCTGTGGGCGTCGCAGGTTGGCACCGTCAACGTTCTCCTGGCGGCGGGCACGCTCGACGCCGGGGGATATTTCTTTCTGCTGCATCTGCTGGCGGGACTGGCCACCGGGGACGCGGCCTCGCGGGCGCTGGCGCAGCGCATCGTCAACACCACCGCCTCCTCGACCGAGTATCCGAACGACGTTTTCATCAACCAGTCCGTCTATTCGTCCCTCATGTACCTGGGAGATCCGGAGGGCGCCTACGCGTGGAATAACCAGCAGTTGCAGGCGTTCGTGGCGGCGCTGGGGAACACGGTTGCTTCTTCGGACCCGGTTTCGACCGCTATCCGCAACAGTCTGGTGAAGCAGGGCAAAATCCTCTACGTGGACACTGCCTATCCCCTGCAGGACCCCAACTCGAACGTCTCGTTTAACGTCCGCAAAACCGATACCCTGGCGGCGCTCGACCGTGCGCGCTCCGGAATAGCCCAAGGAGCCGCGGTATGAGCGACTGTACCCTGAGCGGAAATCCCCCTTACGACTGCTCCGGCTGCGACCTGACGGGCCGAAATCTCGGCGGCAAAGATCTGACCAACGCGAAGTTCCAGGGCGCCACCCTCACCGGCACGATCTTCCGAGGCGCCAAATCGCTCGCCGGAACCGATTTCTCGGGCTGTGACCTTAGTGCCGCCATCTTCGATCCGTCGCCGCAGTTCAGCCTGGATCCCTCGCACCCCACCAAATTCATCGGGGCCACCATTCCGTTCGCAACCCTGGGCAAAGTGTGGAACAATCTCGACCTCACCAACGCTGACATCACCGGCATCCCCGATGACTTGAGTCAGTTGCAGGCCAGCGGCGCGGTCCTGCCGGGTTTCCACTTCGCCGGCCGGAATCTCAACAACGCCCACTTTATCGGCTCGAAGTTGATGGGCGCGCATTTTTGCGGCGCAAAGCTCAACAACGCTGTGTTCACCGGCCTGACCGACCTCACCGGCGCCAAGTTCCACAAATGCCCGCTCAGCTTCGCTGTCTTCGACACCGCGACCCTCACCAGAGTCGATTTCACGGACGCCGTGATGAACGTCGTGTCGCTGCTCCAGACCCGCATGGACGGGACTGTCTTCGATGGCGTGGACGTAACCAGTTGCTCGTTCAGCCAACCGCCCCGGTTTTCGAGCGATCCGTCCAACCTCACCTCGTTCCGCCGCGCGACCCTCAACTATTCGACCATACTGAAGACGTGGACTTGCCTGGATTTGACCGGCGCCACCCTCGTCGGGCTGGACAAAACCGTCGACCTGACGTTCCTGCAGGCGCAGTACACCAAGCTCGGCGCGCTCGACCTGAGTGGCTTCGAGCTAACCAGCTGCGATTTCACCGGCGCGACGCTTAGTGGAACCAAGTTCATTGGGGCGAAGCTCGGCCTGGCCTGTTTTGACGGCGCCACCGGTCCAGCCACGTGTTTCGATGGCCCCGCAACATTCCTGAAAAACGCTACCTTCCGACCGAACCCCGCCAATTCCGACCCCGCCGTCTTCCACAAGGCCATCTTCAATAACGCCAACTTGACCAACGCCAGCTTCAAAGGCGCCGACCTGACTGACGCCCAACTGATCCAGGCCTCGCTCCATGGTGCGACCCTCATCAACACGACCCTCAAAAATGCCAACCTCACCGGCGCCCAACTCGGCAGCCTGAGCCAGCTCTTCACGCTCGAAACCAGTTTCGAGCACGACCTCAACGCCGGGCCGAGCGTGGACGCGGTGCTCAGGGGTCAGTTCTCTCAACACGGCATCACGCTCTCGGAGAGCGCGAAGCTGACCAACCCGGACCCCAACCGCGTCTGGCAGTTGAACGACGAGGGCAACAATCTGACCTACACGATTCGCCTGGAAACCAAATCCGACAACACGCAAGTCCTGACCGTCTGCGCCCCGGCCGTCTCGGCCAGTCTCGAGCACGCCTACATGCCGGACGCGGTTCTGACCGGGGCCAACCTTTACGGGGTGCACGCCAACGGCGCACAGTTCTACGGGAGCAAAGCCCGCCTTGACGGCTCAGCCATCCTCGAAGGGGTCGAGTTCAACGACGCCAATTTGAGTAACGTGAATCTGACGCAGGCCAACCTCTTCGGGGCCAACCTAAGCGGCTCACACCTCTTCAACGCGAAGTTTAATAAAGCTAACCTGACTCCTTCCGCCGACGGGATCGCGGCCAACTTGAGCGACGCCAACCTGCAAGGCGCGGATTTTACGGACGCACAGCTCTACGGCGCCGACCTGAGCAACGCCGCCGTCGCCGTCACGGTCCGGACGAACCCGAATCAAGGCGGCGTCTATCTCTTCAGCCTGCCGTACCCCGGGGACACCAACACCTTGCAGCAGTACAGGGCCGAGCTGAATGCCGCCGCCTCTAAATTCAGCCTCAACCCGGACGGCGACCAGGCCAAGTTGCAGCTGTACGTCTCGGCCCTGAAGGATAACAAACTCGACCCGCTGAAGCCCGCGTTCCTCAAGCAGTCCATCAAACTCTCCGATAGCGCACAAATCCAGACCGTCGAGGTCGGCGACATCTGGCAGGTAGTGGACCAGCCGACCACCTACACACTCTGGACTGGCAAGGACAAGAACGACAAGACGGAGCTTTACGCGGCCCCCTCCTTGACGAAGACGCAGGCGGCTTTTCAACAGAACGGCATGACCTTGCGCTGGCAGGCGAGCGCTGCCGTCGATACGGCCGGGCAGCTGTGGCTTTTAGATAACGACAGCCAAAGCCAACAGATCTTCACCGGATACGTCAAGTTCATCGTGAAGTTGAACGGCAGCGTGCTGGACGTGTACGGCACGGCCGTGCGTATCGAGAGGCTGGGGGACAACAATCAGTCACAGATGGACACGGAGCCCTGCAACCTGACCAAGATCTTCCGGACCAATATGAATAGTCAGACGATCTGTCCGAACGGGACGGCGCTGGGTGTGAACCAGCAAGGGGGGAAGACGTGGGACGAGCTTTGGCTGCGCGCGGCGACGCCGCCGAGGCCGCCCACCTGCGTGCCTACAGATTACAGTTGGTGCCCGCAGACCCAAACGACCAACCAGCCCCTCAACCGAGGCAAGCAGAGGAGGAACGAAAATGGGTGAAAATATCGAGGCGACGCGCGCGGCGTCAGAGACCGCCAAGGGGCAGGCCGCGGCACCTGCCTTTCCCGAGAATCCGACGGCAGCCGCGGCCGCGATAGTTGCTTACTACCCGGAGCTGGTTGACCTCGACAAGTCGACGCGGACTAAGGTCCAAGAGTATATCCGCAACGCCAGCGGCTTCGAGCAGTTCGTCCAGTCGATTAGCGGCCAGGGGCAGTCCGATTGGGCCCCACCGACACCCATCATTCTGGAGAACGGGCAACCCGCCAAAGACTCGCATGGGAATGCCATCAACCAGTTGATGCTGTCGGAGCAGACGACCACGGATATGGTCGCGCCCGTCGCCGAAGCCCTCTGTGGCGTCCGCACCGATCCTTCGCTCGAAAACGTCCTCTGGACGACGCAACAGGGCATCGCCCCCGGCGGGAGTGCCGACAACGGCGCCGCGCCCGCCAGCACTCGGTGGACGCTGCGCGAGGTGGCGCCACGCTACGGCGTCACAGTCCCCTCGCTCAGCTTTGACTACTCCGACAATACCTTTCAGCTTCAACTGACCAACGAGTACGCGTGCCATCTGGCCGTCTATGTCGAGTTCATGGCGGCCGGCGAGGTCATCACACCTTCGCAATGGACATCCAGGCTCCCTTCGCAGCTCCCCGCCAGGTTCGAGACCGACACGCTCAAGTATTTAGGCGTCCTCGGGCCGACGAACCACGTCGCCGGGATGAAGATGACGGCCGGGCTCGCCAACTTCAGCTTTTCCCTCCCCGCCGGAGCCACCGCCGCGCGACTCCTCTTCGGCGGTCTTGGGGCACAGCCCTCCGGAAGCGTCGTCGAAGCCGTCGGGGCCATCCTGACCGCTATCATGGATCAGGCTATTCCGGCCATCCTGAAGACCGCGCAAGAGTCACAACCCCGACTTGATCTAAGCACCTGGTTCAACTCCGTGCTGGCCGACGCCGACCTGGTCAACGAAGTAATCGCCGCGGGCGGGTTCCTCATTTCCGGGCAGGCGTCTACGCTCGTTACCAAAGTCCCCGTGCTTCTGCTCGGCACAAGCCTTCCGAACCTGGCCACGAACATCGGGAAGAACGTCGGCGCCGCGGCGATTGGCAACGCTGCTCCCTACCTGGGATGGGCCGCGCAGGGCATCGGGGCGCTCAGGTCCCCGAACGCATTGGCGCAGACGGTCAGTTGGTTACTGGCGACGCCCGCGACCTTCGCGCTTGACCTCTCGCCGATCATGGCGGCGAATGTGAGCGTGACCGTCCGGCCCGACCCCGCCCGCGACGAATGGCCCGACGCCGCCGCCCACTACAGTGTGACTGCGACCTTCAGCGGGGGGCTCAGCCGGCAGGCGGTGGGTGCGATGCCGGCCGCTTCAACCACAGCTCCGCTGGTGCTTACGTTCCCGGATGCGCCGATGGACGAGGGGGTCGCCGTCAGCGTCTCAATCTACACCAGGAACAAATGGCTGTGCGGCTCTGGCCAGACGGCGGCAACGATCCTCAAGGCGACCGGCAGCGCCACCTTCGAGCTCGGCCTGAACATCTCCGAATACAGAGTTCCGTTAAGCGCGGACACGCAGTACGGCCACAAACGAAAGCTCGTTTACGACACCGCCTCACCGCAGCACGTCTGGCAGACGGGGCCCGCGCCCGGCGCTGTCTGGTCGGGCAGTAACGACTGTGCCGGGTCCGGCAACGTCCTCTGCCAGCTCACCAGCATCACGCTCAACGAGAAGGCGCGCATGCTCGGCTACGGCTGGCAGGCATCCGGGCAGGGCCTCTCGCCTTGCGGCCAGCCTTCCGCCGCCGCCGGCCAGCTCTACGCATTTCAAAACATTGGCCTGCCAGACCCGCAGGCGGCGCTGAAGTTCCCCACCTGCGGTTTCCTTCTGCCGTCCGGCCTCATCTATCAGCGCTCCGGCCCGGACGACGAGCCAGCGCACGGTAACGTCTATAACTTCTACCTGGACTCGCAGACCGTCGCGCCCGGCGCCGCCTACCAGTTGCGCGGCGTGAAGCTCGACGCCCAGACTCCCTTTAACCTCTCGCAGACGGAGTGTTGGGGGGCTTTCGTCGAAACCGCTTTGACGGCATTCGTCGTCCATCCGGCGGGTTATGTGATAGGCGTAAGCTACGGCAGCAGCAAGATGGAAATCCTGCAACTGCCCGCCGGGCCGGTCGCCGACGCGAACGCCCCCACTGCCCTTCTGACTTCCGGACCGGGCGCGCTCGCGGGGCTCCTCAAAGGCCCCATCGCCATCGGTGTGACGGGCGACGGCGTCCTACTCGTGCTGGAGCAGGACAACCGGCGGATACAGGCTTTCGACGTTTACGGGAACCCTGTGCCTTACTTCCCCAACAACTCGCCCTTCGCCCCCTTGCAGACGGAAACGCCGTCCCCCACCTATCTCGACATGAGCGTCACGGACGACGGGTGGATTTACGTGCTCTCTCACGTCAACACGGGCAGCACGCAGAGCGATTACCGCCTGGACATCTACACCCCCGCGGGCATCTTCCTGAGCCGCACCGTCGGCGTCAACGGGGCGAAGATCGTCGCGGACTCCTGGCGGCGCGTCTACACGCTCAACTACGAATCGTTCTTAGGTCCGGCTGGCCGCACGGAGCCTTCGGTCAGCCAATGGATTCTGTCCTGATATAATCCGCAGAACTGAAGACGCTGGCCGATGAAGTGGAACGTGGACTGAAGCAAGTCCTGCTGGGATTGCGCAAGACGGTGGTCGGGAAGCTGGCGTTTGTGGCGGTAGGCGCGATGATCGAGGGGCAGACCCCAAACACGGTGGAGTTAGCCAACCTGAGCTTGTAGTGCAGACCCAGGCAGTTTCCAAAAAGGAAAATTGCTCTATAATGGGGCGCCATCATGTTTCTGCGATGCAGCACGCGCAAAAAGGATGCACCAGTATTGGAGTGTGGTGGAGAACCGGCGTGTAGCCGACGGCCGAGTTGTCCAGCGCCACGTCTTGTATCTGGGTGAGATTAACGATAGCCAGCAAGTTGCTTGGCGTCGAAGCATCGATATTTTCGATCACGGCGAAAATGTAGCTCGCACCGTGGCACTGGTGGCCGCGGAGCGCCAAATTGAGCAAGACAACCAAGCCATCGTCCGCATCCGGGTTGATGAGATGAAACTTCGTCACCCTCGCCAATGAGGTGGCTGTTGGCTGGCTTGCGAACTTTACCACCAACTCGAACTAGACGGGTTCTTCGGTGAAAGGCTTGCGCCCAGTCGCAAGGGCACACGCCGGGATTTGATTCTGCAAACCCCGGTTTGCTACCGCTTACTGGATCCAGGCAGCGAGTGGCGTCTGCATCGGCAGTGGTTTGTCAGCAGCGCCATGGCCGATTTGCTGGGCAGCGATTTTTCCTTGGCCGAAAGCCATAAACTTTATCGCGTGCACGAACTACTGCTGGCCCACAAAGGGGAGCTTTTCAGTCATCTGCAACAACGTGGAAAGATCTGTTCGGCGCTCGCTTCGAGGTGCTGCTTTACGACTTGACCAGCACCTACTTTGAGAGTGATCCAGACTTCGATCCGGAGGATAAACGCCAATTTGATTACAGACGTGATAAACGTGTCCAGGTCGTCATCACCTTGTGGTTACGCCGGAAGTTTTCCCATCGCCTACGAAGTTCTGGCAGGCAACACCGCCGACAGAACCACTTTGCGAGGATTCCTCCAAAAGATCGAAGCTCAATACGGCAAAGCCGATCGGATTTGGGTGATGGACCGCGTTCACACCGAAGAAGTCCTTTACAGAAATGCGTGAGGCTGAGCCGCCCATTTGTTACCTGGTCGGCACACCCAGAGCACGGCTCAGTAAACTGCAAGCACAACTACTGGAGCAGCCCTGGAAAGATGTGCGACCCGGACTGGAAGTTAAACTGCTGGCTCAAGAGAAGGAACTTTACATTTTAGCCTTGAGCCGGCAGCGGCTCTCCAAAGAACGAGCGATCCGGCGCCGGAGGTTAAAAAAGCTCTGGCGTCGGCTGGCTCAACTACGACAGATGCGCTTAAGGCGCGATGAGCTTCTGATCAAGCTTGGCCAAGCCAAAGAAGAAGCCGGACCCATGGTCTGGAACATAACCTGAAGGTCGAAGGTTCAAATCCTTCCCCTCCAACCACTCTTAAGTCCTTGATTTCAAGGACCTCGCGTCCAAAGACTCACTACCTGCAAACCTTATCTCTATGCGGGTAAATACGGTTAAAGTGCACCAAGATGAACGTTTTCTGGCACACCTTTGGCACGCCGCTCGAAGAAGGGGTCGTTTGACGAAAGGAGAAGTATTCCGTTAACGGAATACTACACCAATCCTCTCTAGTAACCTAATAAGCATCACCGGACTAAAAAAGCGATCGCACGATTTCGTCGTGAAAATAAACAGATCGGAACGCGGATACGCTTTCCGAAAGGATGACCTCCGGTTTTTTATTTAAGAATTTCGGACAACTCGTGGCATCATCTCAGAGCTCCCGGGAACTCTGGGAGCATGTCGATCAGAAAGGACCCTCGTTATGCTAACGCAAGAGCTAAAAAACCATCGAAGGCCGGCACGAGCGCGTGCTTTTGCCCATGCCCAAAGCAACTCCCCACAGTGGGTGGCCTTGAGCGCCGAAGTCGCCTCCCTGCAAAAAACCGTTTTGACGCTGCAAGGCGAAGTCAACGCCCTGAGCCAGGAGTTAGCCAAAATCCAAGCCAATAACGTTCAGGCGCTTGATCCCTTCGTCAGCGTCGATCCCAACTCGGAGGTGGGCGTGTCGGGCCCGAATATCATTTTTAGCGGTGCGAATATTCACATCCTCAGCGGCTCTGGGGCAACCGATGATGGCGGTAAGAGTCTCGGGCTAGGCAATTTGATCATCGGCTATGACGAGGACCCCTCTTCGCTTCACCGCGACCCACTCAATCCCGGTGACCGCGGCGGGTCGCATAACCTGGTGATCGGGAGGGGGCACCGGTTTACCCAGGCTGCTTTCGGCGGCTTTGTCGCCGGGGAGATCAACACCATTAGCAACCCGGGCTCCAGCGTCAGCGGCGGAGCGAGCAACACCGCCAGCGGCCCTGTCTCCAGCGTCGGCGGCGGACGGAGCAACACCGCCAGCGGCCCCGTCTCCAGCGTCAGCGGCGGAGGGGGCAACACCGCCAGCAGCTTCCAATCCAGCGTCAGCGGCGGTTTTGGGAACACCGCCAGCGGAGACAGCTCCAGCGTCCTCGGCGGCCGTGAGAACACCGCCAGCGGAGAGATCTCCAGCGTCCTCGGCGGGCGGGCGAACACCGCCGGCCGCGGGGACTCTATTGCGCCACAGCCGCCCTTCCCCTCATAATTCCTGGCTCGTCGGTCGAGCCTATTGCCGGAATGCCTGGCCTCGGTGTTAGAGGGGAGCCCAGTGATAGAGGTCTATTTATTAGGTTTTATCGCAGCTTCCCTCCCGTTACCCCAACGAGTGCGAGCGCACATTTTCGTCGCAGCGTTTGCATTCCTGCTGGATCGCGCGCTGGAGGAGAAACTCAAGGCCGCCGGGGTGTATGAGCGCGCGCGTCGCCGGAGCGAGGTCGGCGCACGGTCCCGGAGGTCCGGCGTCTTTTTAGTTTAGAGGATCAGGGAAGGTTCAAAAAGGATGAGCTCCTGCATCCCGGCATGCTTTTAATAGGATTGGCATCCGCCTCCAATTCGAAAGGGGCATTCGGGTATCCGTGTGCGGCGATTTGTTGGATGTATTCCTGCAGAAATCCTACTTTTCCCAATCGCTCGTATTGGGCTACGTGAACGAATTCGTGTGCCAGCAGTCGTAGATTATTCGCGCAGTCTCGGCGAACAATGACGCCGTACCCC
>DATJKY010000789.1:0-4304 GCA_035490955.1 Terriglobia bacterium
CACGGGCTTATACAACCCCAACAAGATTCTCAACCTGGGTTCGGATCGCTGGTCGTTCAAGCCAGAAATCGCGTTGTCGCATCCATTCGGGCCTGAGCAAAAGTGGGTGTTCGATTGTTACGGGAGCGTCTATTTCTACACAGACAACACGACTTATCATGGAAAGGAGCTCCTACGGCAGGAGCCGCTACCCGGAGTTGAAGGACACATCAGCTATTCTTTTAACGACAGCATCTGGGCCTCTCTTGATACGCGCTATTCCTTTCGCGGCACTACCATCGTCGATGGTGTCCCTCAGAACAACGCACAACAGAATTTCATCTTAGGCAGTGAGGTGAATGTATCCCTTAATGCCCGAAACTCGTTGGTCTTCGATTTTGCCAAGGCGCTGGTGCATAACAATGGTCAGGCCCTTACCGGCTTCAGCGTGAGGTATGACTACACGTGGGTAAGATCCACGGGTAGGTCTCGGTAAGCCTTAACTTCGTCCTCGACGCATCGCAGGTGCCGGACTTGGACGCATATCCCGTTGCGAACGGGGCTGAACTTGGCTTAGGATTGGCGCAATTCAACGCCGGATTTATTACGTTCCAAACCTTTGTTTTTAAACGACGTTACGCCGACGGCGATAGACCTTTGCTTATCTCGGAAAGCGTCTGATTCTATGGAGTTTCTGCTACTTTGACGCGATTGCTGTCGCTCCGTGTTTTGGCGCGGTCAGCCATACCACACCGTCTCAGAGCGCGCAGTGCCTCAGCGACCGCCAGCTCAGAAGACTGACTCGATCCCTCCTCTTGACACGTGTACCCTGACGCCTCTGCGCGAGTCGCTATTCAAAATACAATTTCTACTTCCTTGTACCCGCATCCGGTTATGATTGATCTTCACAACCCGGCGGCATTTTTACGAGAAAGCGAGTTCCTCGCATGAACCCCTCGCTCGATTCGCTGAGCTGTGCTTCGGCCCCTTCTGGAATGATCCGATCGATGAACCGTATCATCACCGCGATCATCGTTGGTAGCTTCCTCATTTGGGGGCTATCGGCCATCCGATCGATCGTTAGGTCCCCGTTGGAAAGTTCGTCTCCGTCGTGGAAACAGGTCCCGTTTTCGAAAATCCTGCCGATTGCCCTTTCCGAACCTTCGGTGCTGATTAAGGGACTCTTAATTGTGGGAGTGGCCGTCGCTGTTCCGTTAGCTATCTTCGCCTTGCTCCGAAGGCTCGAAGGCTTTTTCGACGCCGATGCCATCTACGAAGCCCGCTTTCTCGACAGCGTGGATATGAAGTACGTCGACGTTGCCATCGCCGCTTCCGCTTCTCTCAGTCTGTTTCTGGAACTGGCCCTCATCCGCTGGCAGTCCTCTGTGGTCGAGTTCTTGGCGTTTTACAAGAACTTCAGCCTGCTCGCCTGTTTCGCCGGCCTCGGCCTTGGCTATGCTCTCGCTAATCGAAGCCGCATCCCTTTACTTTTTGTAACGCCTCTCCTCGCCTGGCAGTTTGTCTTCATGATGGTTCTCCGTCTCAACCCCGTCATGATCCAAGTCATTCCCTTCCGCGAAGAGCTCACCATGGGAATCCCCGCGAGCGGTTGGGCCATGAAATCGCTTTTCCTGTACATTCTTCTCACCATCATTTTCCTGATCACAGCCCTTACCTTCCTACCGGTCGGTCAACTCTGCGGCCGCCTTATGGAACGCCGCTCGAAGCTCCGCTCTTATGGCCTGAATTTGATCGGCTCGCTCGTCGGCGTCGTGTTGATGTTGCTCGCCAGTTTCTTTTGGACGCCACCACTAGTTTGGTTCGCGCTGTGCTTCCTGGGGATCCTTGTCTTCAGCGTGAGGCGCACCGTCTCGCTCTACACCAGCATTGCGTGCGCGCTCATCGCCGCCATGGTCCTCGCGTGGTGGCCCGTCGACCGCCTCTGGAATCGGGTTTATTCTCCTTACCAGTTGCTCGAGATCGGCACCAGCGAGGAGAACGGGCTCACCCTCATTCGTGCAGCCGGCCACTATTACCAGCGCATCCACGATTTTTCGCGGCCCGGCTTGACCCCGGCCGAGAGTCACGTCCGCGCCTACTACGACTTGCCCTATAAAGGCCATGCCATGCTGAATGATGTGGCCGTCGTTGGTGCGGGCACTGGCAACGACGTTGCTGCGGCCCTGCGTGCCGGCGCTAGCCAGGTGGACGCCATTGAAATTGACCCCGCCATTCTTCTCGCCGGAAAGATGGACCACCCCGAGAAGCCCTACAACAGTCCGCGCACCCACGCTATCGTCAATGACGCTCGCTCCTTCTTCCGTACGGCCGATCGCAAGTACGACCTCATCGTCTACGGCCTCCTCGACTCACACACCCTGCTCAGTCACGGCTCCGGGGTGAGGCTCGACTCCTTTGTTTACACTGTCGAAGGCCTGCGGGAGGCTCGCAGCCGCCTTAAACCCAACGGAGCGTTGTCGCTTTCTTTCTCGGTCATGGCGCCCAATCTCGGCCGCAAGATCTACCTGATGCTTCAGGACGTTTTTGACGGCAGACCTCCGATCTGTATCCAGGCCGATTACGACGGCGCGATCATTTTCCTCGAATCGAATGATCCGAACGCCAGCCTTTCCACTGCCTTAGCAATGGAGTCCGGTTTCACCGATCGCACCGCTGCTTTCGCCAACCCTGCCCTTCAGGCGAGCCTCTCGACCGATGACTGGCCCTTTTTCTACATGCCCAGGCGTGTTTACCCCGTGTCCTACCTCATCATGGTGCTGCAGATTCTGATCCTCGCCCTGATTTTTGGAAGGAATTTCCTCGATGAGACTCCGAAATTCAGCCACCTCTCGTTCTTCTTCCTTGGCGCCGGTTTCATGCTGATCGAAACCAAAGGAATTACGGAAATCGGACTCACCTTTGGCAACACCTGGCAGGTCATCGGGGTTGTCATTGCCGCCGTCCTTATCATGGCTTTCTTCGGCAACTGCGCCGTCTCTTGGCTGAACATTAGGCGCCCCCTTGCCCCGTATATGCTCTTGTGGGCCGCACTAGCCATCGGTTACTTCATCGCCAGGTCCGGTGGATTTGGTTCAACGCCTCTCGGTCGCCTAGAGACCGTAATCGTCCTCACTTGTCCGCTGTTTTTCTCGGGAATCGTTTTCTCGACTCAGTTGACGGCCGAAGGCAACATATCAGGCATGATGGCGACGAACCTTCTCGGCGCGATTTGCGGTGGACTGCTCGAATACAACTCCATGTATTTTGGCTTCCGCTGGTTATATCTCGCGGCGACAGTCTGCTACCTTCTCGCTTTCCTCTCCAACCTGACCATCAGGCGGCAGGAAACGGAACAACCCGACACGGCCCCCGCCCCGTCCGCGCAGGCCGCGGGGGCAGGCGACCGGTAGCCGAGCGCCGCTGTGGGGCCGCTTCGTGTTGTATCCACCCGCCATTCTCAATCACGACCAGCGCCTCCTTCAGGGAGCAAAAAATCTCTGAAGCCGACAGGCACCTCTTGATCGGCACGTCCAGCTCCGTTTGATTGCCGTAAGAGTCGGTGCTCCTGGGATGAATGGATTAGCTGTGAACGTCGGATTTCGAAAGCTGCCGGAGAACGCATTCCTTCGGCCATTCGACAAAACGCTCTCGTGCTATCCGGCAGAGTTGGAAACACAAAGCGGTTTGTGGGTGCAGCATGATAGGCAGTAGGTTCGCGCAGCCCGAACACCAGAATCGGGACTATGCGACGAAGCAGTTCGGATTCGATGACCTTTGGCCGCCCCTCTTTCTGGAACAGCCCAGGCCGTGAGGTTCCGATGGTAAGGAGCGGTATGCCATAGCAACGAACTGAGAATTTATCATGAAGAAAGCAGCGCGCATCACCAGCAAAGGACAGATAACAGTTCCGCACGAAATTCGACGAGCATTAGGGGTTCTGCCCGGTGACAAATTGCTTTTCGAGACGGACGGCGTGAGCGTTCGCGTCCGACCCGTGCGAACCAAGAGCCCATTTGAGAAGTATGTACTTCCGCCACCTGTGTGACCTTCTCAGGAGAGTGGCCGCGGGTTACTTTCTTGGCACTCCAGCGGTTAAATTGCTCGCAGGACAGGGGTTGAAACGTCACAATGAAAGAGTCACCGCCAAGAGGCGACTAAAAGCCATGGACAAGAAACGTGGCAACCTAGCCACAATTTTGGTCCTAGCACTAGCTTATTTTTTCGCGGCAAAGCTCGGGCTCAAGTTTGCTTTTGTAAACCCCAGTGCGACTGCAGTCTGGATTCCCACCGGCATCAGCCTGACCGCGCTCCTCATTTGGGGCTAT
>DATJKY010000790.1:0-26874 GCA_035490955.1 Terriglobia bacterium
GCTCATCGCAGAGTCGCAGGGCAACTTCGACAGCGCCGCCTACGAAGGTCAGCTTGAACTCGGCTTCGTGGGATCCTATTAGTTGTCGTTCATTTAATTTAAGATGGAACCATTTCAACGAATGGAGAAGCGAACATGCGAACGATGCTCAAGGTTAATATGTCCACGGAGACGGCGAACGATCTGGCGAGGCAGGGGCGGCTGGGCGAAACCATTCGGTCGATTCTCGATGACCTCAAACCCGAGGCCGCGTATTTTGCGGATGACAACGGGGAGCGTACCGGGTTCATCTTTTTCGACTTGACAGACCCTTCCCAGATACCCGCAGTTGCAGAGCCCTGGTTCCTTGCGTTGAATGCCAAGGTCTCGTTCCGTCCGGTCATGAACACGGACGATCTGGGCAAGGCCATTCCAGGCATCGAGCGTGCTGTCAAGAAATTCGGCGCGCACGCATAGCCCTTGGTCTGCTCCCAGTCCCAATTCAACGTGACTTCAGACGTTCCAGCGTCTGCGGGCGCTGGGGGCGATAGCCCCGCCGTCGCTCTCGCCGTCATCGCGGGATGGTTGGCGCTAGGCAAATTCGGTTCGCGGGGCGAATCATGGCGGCAAGCCAGTCTCGATCTGAGAGGGCACGAGGCCTTTCGCGGGGCTGGGGCACCAAAGACGGCGCCGCTTGAGCTTGCCCGCGGCCGGGTGGAATTAACGCTCGATCTGCCGACCGGAAGCGAGCCCGGGGACTACGACGTGCAGCTCACCCAGGGTCCTACGTCAGCCGGTCGCTATGGCGAGCGCGCGAGCAGAGCTAGTGGACGGCGTCGCTGTGCTGAAGGTTCGAATCGACCTAGGAAAAGCGAACGTTGGCCCAGCTTCGCTTTTGGTGCGCCGGTCGGGCCAGAGCTGGTCCACATATGCGTTAATGCTTAAGTGAAGCATGCTGGGCCCGAACGCACAGGGGGGTGGCGGGGCGGCTATGGTCAAGTTAAGGCTCGTGAATAAACAGTACGCGTTGATCGCGGGTCATCCGGGGCGTGGAGATTCGTCGGCCGAGAGCCCGTTGGGGACAACTTCCGAGTGGCGCGTCATCTTCCCGCAATTGGCAGTAGGTACCCCTGGACTGTCCTGCAAACTCTTCATTCCCAATTGGACCTGACTTGCTATTTGTTGGTTGCGGCTGGGAGCGGTACGGCGTTATGCAGGGCAGCAAGGAGCCATTTGCCGCTGTGCTTCACGTAGACCCGGGTGAAGCGAAGCGTCAAGGCAGGATGCGCGTCTGGGTCAACGAACCAAGTGTACCGGTCGCGGTCGGCACGCGCGTCCGTGCCTTTCAACTCCATCCTGCCCGTCACGACCGCGGTGTCGCCCGAGACGCGAATCCGCCAAAGAGCTGGCGATCTTTTCGGTGTCTCCCGCCATGCTGGCTTTTAGGCGCTCAGCCATGACAGCGCGAAGCTCCACTTCTGCGTTTGCGGTCGATTCAAACATGGGCTATTGCTCTTTTGATTTGCTCGCGAGCGGCGTCGCTTTCCGCCAAGTGATCGAATAGCTTTCGACACCTGGCTCGTCAACAACCTTGCCGGAGAATGTCAAGAGGTCTCCGTTGAACTTGTACGGCCGGGCCTGCTTTGTGCCGACGTAGTTCGGTGACCAGGCTACTTCCGGATAGTGGTAAATGACCTTATTGGTTTCGTCGATCTCATAACGGCCGCAGTATGCAACAAGCCCGTCGATGGCTGAAGCTTTCTCTGCATCGCTCGGACTCCGTGTGTCCTTCCAAACTGGACGATCAGGATTCATCAGCTCCGCGCACATATGACCGTCCGCCGTATAGATCAGATAACCCTTGCCATTCGGACCGGCTTGCCGATAGGGTCGTTTGGAACCGTCTGTTAAGCGCTGTTCGGTGGTTACTAGCTCCCAAGCGCCGAGAAAGCGGTCGCGCATCGAGCCCGATCCGCCGCTCCCAGAGGAGAATTCGCTGGCGCTCACCGGCTGCGGGATTCGGTTTGACTGGATTGCCGTGCCCGCGGGAGCCTCGTTCTGGGATTGCTCCTGAGCGAGAGTGGCTGAGGCACACAAAAAAAAGAGTGGAAACAAGGACCTGGCCGATGCTCGCATGTGTAACCCTCCGAAACTTGTCTGAATGGTGTGGCCCAAAGGAAAGGGTAATCTTGCCAGACGCTACCCTTACACGCAAGGACCGTTGACGACTGACTCCTCCCTTGTCGGCTAGTGGCGAGTTATCTTCCGGTGCCTGCACTCGCCACTGTTGGCCGTCAACTCGCCACTAGGCCGTCAGTGAGGATCTATCTATCGATTGCTTGTGGGAAGGGCTGTTCTCGCCAGCTATCGGTAAACGCTAGGCGACAGGCAGGACCTCATGGGCCCTGGTCCACGCCTGGCGCGTCGGTCAGGTCCACTTGGTTCACCCGGTCCACCGAAGGGGTTCGGCAACAGTGGAGAAGACGACCTACATCCGCGACAATGTCTGAGACTCCCTGCCTTTCAGGGAATCGGAACGCGGTAGAGGTTGCGGTGCACGCTGGTTCGGGTGAAAGCGTAAAGGGAAGGATTGTTTCCCGGAGAGATAAGAAGCTTGTCAATAACAATCATGCCCGGCACCTTTGCGAGATCGGCGGCCGACTTGACTCCCCCAACCGGAACAGCCGGGAGAGATTTGCCGGGCGACAGTGGGATGCCAAATGTACTCCAACCGTTCCGATTACCGCCCATCGCGGAGGGTGCAATGACGTAGAAGAATTTGCCATCGCGATCCCATCCTGCAGGGCCACGAGGGCCACACGGCCCGGAACAGACGGGGATGGGAGTGCCACCTTGAACAGGAAACGCGACCGCCGCGTTGGGCACTTCTTGGTCAGGAACTCCCGCCCAAGCCAGAACCCATTGGCCGTCCGGGGAAACAGCAATGAATTCCAAAATCGGATCAGCCACGACCTTCCGCCGTTCGTTTCCGTCCTCCTGCATGCGGTAGATAAAATTTGACCCACCTTCCTCTACACGGAAGAATAAATCGCCGGCCGGCCCGAATACCGGGCTGTCTTCGTTTAAGGAAGACGGGAACTGCCGGGGATGAAATCGGCGGTCAAGCGAAGCCAGCCAGAGACGCCGCTTCCCTGCGGCGTCAAGCGCCGCAACTACTACCCGCTTGCCATCCCTTGAGATGCTATAGCCGGTAACTTCAAAACCTGGAAGCAGCCCCTCGGTAAGTCCGCTTCGCAGGTCCGTCACCGTTAGTTCACCATTAATGAAGGAGGCAGTCTCGTGCCAGCGGACGAGGTAGTACAATTTTGTCCCATCAGCAGAAAGAACAGGTACATCTGCGTATCCTTCCGAAGATATTTGTCGCTCGCCACTTGCGTCGTGAATCCAAACCGTGCTTTCGGCCATGCCCACGGAAGTGATGAAGGAGCGGCCATCGGGAGCTATCGCGATTCCTTCTTCCTCCGTCGGTCCAGAGGTGACTTGTTCGGGCGGTCCATCCGGATATCGGCTGCGCCAGATGTGAAACCGCCCACCCGAATCCGAACTGAAGTACATCCACTTTCCGTCAGGTGACCAAGCCGCCGAAGTACACCCTGCGCCAGGCGGGCCAACCGGCTTCCCCCGAGAATCATCCCCAAAACGGACCAGACGACAGGGTAACCAGCCCGCGTTCTCCATTTCGGCGAGGAGAACCCATTTGCCATCGGGTGAGAGATAGGAGCGGTGGGCCATGCCCCTCTCCCGGGGCGGCACGTATATATCGCGGGGTTCGGTGCGGCTTTCGGTGGCCGTGACAACAGCCATGTGGGCGCCTTCTTTGATCTCCGAGAAAAGCACGTGCCTCCCGTCAATCCAGCTCAACCCCGACGCGTTCGGCAACATCAAGTGTGGCTCGCCGCCGAGGACGGGGACGACCCAGGTGTCCCACGATGGCAGTACGGTGTAGGCAATGCGCGAGCCATCCGGGGAAAATATCGGGCTCATCTTCACCAGGGTGTCGTGCGTCAACTCCACGGGTTCGCCGTCAGGGAGGAGCTTGACGTAGACCTGCCCAGGCCCAACGAATGTGCTTTCCCCGCGGAGAAAAGTCAGCATGCGCCCGTCAGGTGAGAGTGCCGGCGAGGTAACCGAATCGGTGAAATTGGTGAGCTGAGCCCATTCCGAGGGCGCGGCAACGCGGGGCTTCCTAATCCGGTAAAGCTCAACACCCACCAGGAGCAAAACAGCGAGCCCCAGAAGTATTCCCCCATACCCCAGCAGACGGGGGTACACGGCAGCACGTGCCTGGGCCGCTTCCACGCCTGTTGATGGCAGGGAGCCGGCCAATCGCCCAGAGTCCAAGTCGCGCTTGAGACGCCTTAAGTCAACACTCACTTCTGCCGCATTCTGGTAACGCAAGTCGCGATCTTTTTCGACCGCCTTAATAATGATTCGTTCCAGCTCCGGCGAAAGGTGTGGGTTGAGGCTGGTGGGCGAGACCGGCGCCTGGGTGAGAATCTGGGTAAAGATCACGGCTGTGGTTGGGCCGTCAAAGGGTCGTCGGCTTGTGGCCGTCTCGTACAATACCGCACCGAAGCTGAACAAGTCCGTGCGAGCATCGACCAGCTCACCCCGCGCCTGCTCCGGCGACATGTACGCCACCGTGCCCATCGCTGTGCCGGGGGTCGTCAGCTGCTCGGGATCGATTGATGCTGTGGGCGTGTCTTGAGCGGCCGCCTCTTGGGGCGCGCTGGGCGGTGCTTGCCCAGCCCGTACGGTCAGTTTCGCCAGCCCGAAATCCAGAATCTTCGTCCGGCCAGAGGTGGTGACGAAGATGTTCGCCGGCTTGATATCGCGATGAATGATCCCCTTGCTGTGCGCCGCGTCCAGGCCGTCGGCAATCTGAATCGCTAAGTCCAGAAGCTGGTTTGTATTGAGAGGCTTAGTTTCGATGCAGTGCTTAAGGGTATGCCCTTCGAGCAACTCCATGGCAATGAAGGGCTGCCCTTCGAATCCGTCGATGTCGTAAATGGTGCAGATGTTGGGATGATTGAGCGCACTCGCGGCGCGCGCCTCCCGCTGGAAGCGCTCCAAGGTCTCGCGGTCCTTGGCCAGGGCATCGGGCAGAAACTTCAGCGCAACCAACCGCCCGAGCTTAGTGTCTTCGGCCTTGTAGACCACACCCATGCCGCCGCCACCCAGCTTCTCGAGGATGCGGTAATGAGAAACGGTTCGGCCTAACATGGTGGCCGCCTGAGTCTGCCAAACTCGCCTATCGTGCAAGAATTCCAGCGAAGTTTAACAATGTCGAGCATAAGCTACGAGAAACTAACCGCCGTAATAATTGCCTTGCTCCGGCGCCAAGCGGGAGACCCTCGGCAATGCGTCCGACGTTTAGCTAGCCGCTGCGAGAAAAGGTACATTCTTCCACATGAAATAAGCTTCCTGCGTCGAAACGGGCCTCAGAGCTGCTGATTGAACACCTCTGCAAGCCGCGGCGGCTGAGGCAGATTCCCCGACGTGTCCGGATTCCTAATGTGAAGTTTACCTGGAAAATGGCCCACGGCCAAGGTACACCGTCCTACTCCTACTCCGTCAGTGACGGCGTTCGTTTACCAGAACCAGCCGCCCGCCATTGCTGGCGATAAATCGCCATGTGTTAAACAACGATAAGGCGGACAGCCCGACTGGTCCACTCTCCGGTACGCCGTCATTGTGTCCGGAGCGAACAGTTGGGAAACAGCAGCCGACCAGCGTAGAGTTATCTAGCGGAAGCCGTTGCGGCGATCACGCTCAAGCCTCCGACAAGCCGACCTATCGGACAAGTTGGTTTCCTTCCGGATTGTTCGTTATCTACCCAACGCGCCCATCTTCACTTAAGGCGCTTGAGTTCGATGTCTTTGTCACCGAGGTGCAAGATGAGAACCTGAGCGACGCTGCCGTCTGCCGGCTTGAAGGTGCACTCGTCGCTGGAGCTGGTCGAGTAGAAGTCCTGTGGGCTTTCGGGAAGAAGCTCCTGCTTCGATTCATCGTTCTCCTGAACAAACAGATGACCGTTTTCTACAGTCACAGAGAGAAGTACGTCTGGCGGGTATGCGTATCGGCCGACGAGCCGGTTCAGTTGGTCCGGAGTGAGGGAAACCGTTTTGTGCTCCTTTAACTTGGGAAGTGGCGAAAGCAGGTTATACGGCGTGTAGCTATCCCATTCAAACGGGAATGACGTTGGTCCCAGGATCGAATCGATGAGGGGCTTAAAGATGCCTTCGCCATTCGAGCTGTTAGTCATGATCAGGATGCCGCTGCCGTTGCTGAAGCAGAGGGCCAGATGCCTCCAACCCTCATCGTGTCCTTCCTTGAAGAAAGCCTTGCCGTAGGGAGAGGAGTACAGTCCCCAGCCCAAGCCGTAGCTCAGGCCGATTTTTTTATAGGCCTCTGTGGTGTCCGTAGACAACGATGGAAACTGGTGAGCCGAATTGATGGCGATTTGCGGGCTCAACATTTTGTCGGTTGTTTGGGTATCGATTACTTCCCGACGCATGACTGCGCTCAAGAAGTCTGCGTAGTCGTGAAGCGTGGTCTGCATGGACCCCGCCGCATCGGGAGTCGAGCGTCTTTCCGGGCCCAGGGAGCGCCCATATTCGTCGTAGCCGTTCGCAAAATCACTGTCAAACTCCGCCTTCCAGATCATGGCGGTGCGGTCCATACTCAGCGGCTTGAAGAGTTTCTTTTCCATGAGCACCGAGAGGGATTGGCCGGTGACCGTTTCCACCACAAGTTGAGCAAGATCAATGCCCTCGCCCGAGTAGGCGTACCGCGTTCCCGGAACGAAGTGGATCCTGAGTTTCCGGTCGTCCTCGAAGGCGCGCCAGTTGGGGAATCCGCTGGTGTGGCTCAGCAGGATTCGGAGCGTTAGCTTCTTGTAGCGCTCGTCTCCCTGCAGGTCCGCATATCGGGGAAACTCGGGAAGCGACTTGGACAGGTATTGATAGATCGGCCTGTCGAGCTCTAGGACATGCTCTTGTGTTAGGCGCATCACCAAAGTAGCAAACGCGGCTTTGCTCAAAGAAGCGGCGGTCATCACGGAATCCGGAGTAAGCGGCAGTTTCTTGCCAGTATCGCGAAGCCCGAACGCTTTGAGGTACGCGATTTTGCCGTCATGGAAGATGGCAATGCCGGTTCCGGTGACATGCGCGGCCTGCGTCAGTTGGGTGATGGTGCCGTCGATCTCGGATGCGCTGATACGGCTTCCGTCGGGCCTCAACACGGCAGCCTGCTGCGCGAGTGTGACCGAAGAGCCAAGTAGAACGGAAATCGCAGCGAGCAATGCCAATGGGACTTTCCTTGTTAGCGAACTCCGGAATACACGCTCCAAACGAGCGACCTCATTAGGCCGGTACAATCGCATCATCTAGCGTGTTCTCATCCAATTCGCCCTCGGTCTGTGAGGAGTATACGAACTCGTCGGGGACTTTGTTCCGCCACGTGCTTAGCCCCCACGATGGGGGATTTCCCAATCGATGAAACTCACTGCTGGAGGTCATGGTCGTGGGAGGATTGTCAGACAGTTTGGATCGGTGATTCTTAGCAATCATAATTGGGGAATTATCGGAACTTAACCCACAAGTGCCTGCTAAACGCCAAAACTGCGAAAGTGCCTCGGGCGGAATTGCCGGTCAGTCGCGATCGACGGCGTAGTGTTTACTTGACGCCACGCGCAGCCCATTCCTGGCGATAAATCGCCATATGTTAATTTAAATCCGGAAGGATGTACTTTGCGCAACCTTGAGTCACGATTGGTAATACTGCTCAATGAATCGCACGTACTCGTTGGTCCATGCGCGGGGCTTCTTGGCGTTTAGGGGGACAGGGCTGGGTACGGTGCAGGGCTTGAATGCCGGTCTTCTCATGACGCAAAGCACCAAGGCGTTCTCGGGAGGACTTAAGTAGAACTCCACCACATCGAGCAATTTGGCCTCGAAGTCGGGATGGGGCTGAAAGTCAAGGTGCCGCAGGCGATGGGGTCGCGAGTGAGAGGCTATCAGGATTTCATGCACAGTGGTGTGCTCGGCAGCCCGGGCTCGCGCGTCAAGGTCCGCACCCTCCGGCGGACGTTGAGCAGGAGGCTGCTGGCAGACACGGTGTTGCACTTTTTCCTAGACCTCCGGACGATGCTTGCCAGGGCGGCCCAAGCGTCGGTGTGGCGTCGGCAGCTTGACCGGCAAATGCCGCCAGGATCGTGACGTTGCCGTCCAGCCGGCGCCACTAACGCTATCTATCCCATCGGTGGTCATACCGGATACTCGCGATAAACGCAGTTAGGCAGCGCAAGCCGAGCGGTTGGCTCGCGCCGGAAGTTGGAATCGGCACGAGCGCGAGCCGCAGCTTGTCGCCTCATACTCCTCGCCTGATATATGATGGTGTCTGGCGGCGAACTGCGAATGGAGAATCGGGGAACCTTCAAAACCATCGAGTGGACGGACGCCGGCGTCCGCATGATTGACCAGACGCGCTTGCCGGCGGCGGAGGTCTATCGTAACTATACGGATTACGTCGGTGTGGCGGAGGCAATTCGCTCCATGGTGATTCGGGGCGCGCCGGCGATTGGTGTAGCGGCAGCAATGGGGATTGCGCTGGGGATGAAGAATTCAGTCGCAAGGACGGAAACCGAGCTTCGCGCCGAGTTCGAGACCATTGCGGAGACCATTTCCAGAACTCGTCCAACGGCTGTGAATCTGTTCTGGGCGGTCAAGCGGATGCGAGCTGTGTTCGAAGAATCGCTCCTCCGCAGCGCGGCGGAACTCGAAAAGATCTCGACTACCAAGGCCTGCCTGGTGGATGAAGCGCAACGCATTCTGGCTGAGGACATCGCCGTGAATGAGGCCATGGGGCGTCATGGCGCGGCGTTGCTGGACGACTCTTCTACCGTGCTCACGCACTGCAATGCCGGGGCGCTGGCCACGGGAGGTTACGGCACGGCCCTGGGAGTGATCCGCGCCGCCGTTCGGCAGGGCAAGCATATCAGGGTCTTCGCCGATGAGACTCGGCCGTTCTTACAGGGCGCGCGCCTGACCGCCTGGGAGCTTGCAAAGGACGGTATTCCCGTCACTCTGATCACTGACAACATGGCCGGGCACTTCATGAGGCAGCGACAGATTCAGGCAGCGATTGTGGGTGCTGACCGCATTGCCGCTAACGGCGATGTGGCCAACAAGATCGGAACTTATACGGTTGCTGTGCTCGCTCGCGAGAACAAGATTCCGTTTTACGTCGCCGCACCGCTTTCGACCATTGACATGAATATTGTTTCCGGCGAGGAGATCCCTATCGAGGAGCGTTCGGGCAACGAGGTAAAGCACCTGGCCGGCGTTTCCATTGCTCCACAAGAGGTTTCCGCCCGAAATCCCGCCTTCGACGTCACACCCCACCAGTACGTTACGGCCATTATCACAGAGCAGGGCATCGCCCGTGAACCGTACACGGAAAGTCTGTCGACCCTCTTCGCTAAATAGATTCGGTTGACGGGCCGGACACTAGGCGAGCTCCCGTTCCGTCGCTCTATCACTCCTCTCCGCTTCGTTTTCGGCCGTACGAACCCGGAAAGACGGGGCCTGGTAGGACTCGGGAAGATATCCCGCCGGAATCGTTGTCGTGTTACCGTCGCGCAACGCCGTGTAGTGCGGCGAGTTGATCTCGATTCCCCCTTCATTGAACTTATCCTGGATGTTCTGGTGCAATTCGGAATAAATCTCCGCCATTCTGGTTGGCGTCCTTGTGTAGACATTCAGCTCATAGGCCACGTAGAAGTCATTGAGCGCCGTCTGCAGGACATAGGGAGCTGGGTCCTTAATGATGTCCTGTGTCGCGAGCGCGGCGCCGATTAACAGCTCATGGACCCTCCGCCAGGGCGCATCGTAACCGATGGTCACCGTCGTATATAAGGCGACGCCGGTCGTCTTGGCCTCCGTGCTGTAGTTCTTCACCGCTGAGCCCATAACCGTGCCGTTTGGAATGGCAATGGTCTCCCTCTTCGGTGTGAGGATGCGAGTCACCAGCAGGCCCTTCTCGACGACTTCGCCGAAGGTGTCACCGATCCTGACCATGTCCCCGATGCTAAAGGAACGAGTGTAATTGAGGATTGTACCGGCAACCGCATTGGCCACGGCAGAAGAGGACCCCAGCGACAGCAAAACGCCCAGGAAGATGGAGATCCCCTGGAAGGCTGGACTCTTGGCACCCGGGAGGTAGGGAAAAACCACGACAGCCGCGAGCGCGAGAACAAGTATACGAACCAGATTGGCGGTGGGCCGCGCCCACTCGGGATAAAACCCGGAGATCTTGAGCCTCCCGGCTTCGATGTCGCCGAAGATCCGTGTGTCGGCCCGAAGGACCAAGTATGTTATGGCGCCGATGACGATGACCAGCACCAGGTTAGGAAGGTAGTCCGTCACGGCGCGCCCCACAATTGCGAGCTGGGAGGCAAACCAGTCGGTTGTCCTCAGCGACGCTTGCTCGGTTTGGGGGAAAAAGCGCAAAACAGCGGTGACGTAGGCCTGGAGCACGATGACGATGATGATCCAGTAAAAAACGGTCCCCAGGCCCAGAAGCGGCCCCCACAGATAGACAGCGGAGAGCCTCAAATGGGAGGGCACTTCCGGCTGGCTCATGCGAGAGTTCAGCCATCCCTCAACCCGGGTGCGGACAGCCCGGCGAAACCTCAACAGCCCCCACAAAAATGCCCCGCACGCCAAGGTGGCTAGTGCTGTGTAGAGCAAGCCCAGCAGCAAGTTCTTCCAGGTGTGTGCTTCCCGATAGCGCCGCACAGAGTACCGGATGATTTCCGCATTTTCTGCCGCGAGTTGTTGCCGCGCCCGTCCCCTCGCTTGCGCATCCAGGTCCGACACCGCCATGATGAGGCCATTCCCACTCCGAATCTCGCTCCATTCTGCGCGCTCCTCAACATGGACCGACTCCACGGGCACGTCGCCGCTCTTCGCGAGATCCAAGATGCGCTGCTGTATGGCTGCTGCACGGTCAGCCGCTGTGTATGCGCCAACCGGGGCGTTGAGGTAGAAAATAGGGCGGTCGTCGATCACAACTGCGGCCGGTGGATTCTCAATTTCGCTCGGAGCTGATGAAGTGGTTTGTGGCTGCTGCTTAGCCGGGTTCTGGCTGAGTTGCTGCCCTTGCGCTACGAACGCGAGGGCACCAAGGTACATCACAAAGGCCCACAGAAGTACAGCCCGAAACGTGTGTCTCATACCAAGCACCTCCTCAACTCTGTAAGGCTCTCTCGAAAGCAGGCTGCTGAAAAGGGGTACCTGTCATGCGATCCCGCAGGCGAGGAATCACCTGCTGTTTGTGTTGAACACAAAACAAAAGCAGATCCCTCTCCCGCGTGCGGGATCGGGAATGACATCTCAGCAGCCTGCTAAAGTGGAGTCTATCTCAGGGCAGGCGCAAAAGCTCAACAGAATTGGCGAGGTATCGAGGCCTCGGGCCGTGACGGCTGCCCTGCCCGTTCCCGTTCTACGTTGCCAAGGCGAAGCCAAGGGGCGGACACACTTGCGCATTTTGGCGCTTCTGTTAGAGTGTTGCGACCTAACGCGTAGCCTTTTCAGGACGCGTTCGCGGGCAGAGGTGGGCGATGGCCCCAGGGCGCCACAGTCGCATCCGATGGCTGCTGCTTTTCTCGATTTTTGTCATGGGTGCCATCACGTACTTGGACCGCGTCAACATCTCCATCAGTGGCCACTGGCTGGCTGAGGAATACCATTTCACAGACTCGCAACTCGGCTTGATCTTTGGCGCTTTCCCATTAGGGTACGCACTTTTTCAAGTCCCAGCGGGCTGGCTTGCGGATCGCTTCGGTTCACGGCGGGTGCTGACCGGCGGGGCTCTCTGGTGGGGAGTATTTACAGTACTCACCGCCCTCGTTCCGTCAGGCATTCGCGCCGCCCTGTTCTGCTTTCTGGCCGTGCGCTTTGTTCTGGGGGCGGGAGAGGCGGTGATCTATCCCGGCTCGAATCGCTTCGTTGCGAACTGGGTTCCCACGAGTGAGCGCGGCATCGCCAACGGATTAATATTCGCCAGCGTGGGTGGGGGTGCGGCAGTAACACCGCCTTTAGTCGTCGCCATTATGGTCCGCTACGGTTGGAGGATGTCGTTCTGGGTGTGCGCGGCGATCGGCTGCGCTGCAGGCTTGCTCTGGTTCCTGCTGGCGCGTGATGACCCGGAGCAGCATCCTGGCGTCAGCCCGTCCGAGCTGGAGTATATCCGCGCCGGACTCACCCGACGCGCATGGCAGCGGAAGTGCATGCTTGCCTGGTCCACGGTGCTCACCAGCAAAGAAGTGGTGGCTGCGACGCTCAGCTATTTCTGCTACGGTTATGCGGCCTTCATCTTCTTTAGTTGGTTTTTCATCTATCTGGTGCGGGTCCGCGGCGTGAACCTGAAGCTCAGTGCCTTTTACGGCATGCTTCCGTTCGCGGCAATGGCGGTCTGCTCGCCGCTCGGAGGCCTAATGGTCGACTTCGTCAGTCGGCGCTGGGGTAGGCGGAAAGGTCGATGCGGAGTCGCGGAGGTGGGAATGGGGCTGGCTGCCGTCTTTATAGCCCTCGGCTCGCGTGCGAACGGGGCAGGAACGGCCACGGTGGTGTTAGCGGGTGGCGTCGGCGCACTTTACCTTGCCCAGAGTTCTTTCTGGACCGTCACCGCCGACATTGCGGGGCCCTCGGCGGGAACTGTGTCCGGACTCGTGAACATGGGAGCCCAAACGGGCAGCATCATTACGGCTTTGCTCACACCTCGCATCGCTGACCATTTCGGGTGGGCGGCTTCGTTCCTCGCCGCTTCGACTCTTTGCGCACTGGGTGCAGCGATGTGGTTTTTGGTCGACCCCGAGCGGGTACTCGTCGCTGAAAGGTCCAAAGCTACGGCCTAGCGTCAAGGTAGAACAGAACCCTTAGAACCCTTTGTGCCTCTTGTCTCCGGACTCTCCCCATGCTAGACTAACTAGCAGGTTTGGAAACCTCCTTGTTTGGTTTTCGTTTGTCTCGGAAGAATCCGAGCCGCGCAAGTTGTGGGGTTGCGAGACTGGCATTTAAGTTCGGCTCCGCATACAGGAGGTCACCACCGACTCGCCCCATTCGCGGGGTCTAAGGAGTTGCACGACGTGAATCGCAAACTGATTCGTCCATCACTCTCGGAAATTCAGGATCAGATGGCAAACCGCGGCGGTCTCCAGCGTAGAAAGCCCGCTCCGCCGGAGCAAACGAACGCGGAGAATTTTTACTATATCAAACAGATGCAGGCTCGCACGCCGATGGTGGTAATCCTCGACACGGGGGAGGCGATTCGCGGCGTTATTGAGTGGTACGACCGGAACTGCATCAAAGTGCATCGTGCCGCTGAGCCCAATCTTCTCATCATGAAATCGGCGATCCGATACATGTACAAGCAATCGGAACCCAAGAACGGCGGAAATGAATCCGGTTACGCCCCCGAGGTCGAGCGCGACATCGGCAACGAATAGTCGCGGCCGTCTTACGCGGAAGTGTCGGTGAAGTTCAGGGAGGCTGATGCTCCGTCACTGTTCCGGAACTTGACAGTTCCCGCCGCTGGGCCTTCCCAGATTGGTGCGGGTGGTGGAATCTCAGCCCATAGGATGGCTCACTTGAAGCTGTCTTCTAGTCAACGCTGCGGTTGTTTTGCGGACTTCCAAGGTCCCGCGTATGCTGGTTTCCTCCCCGTCGCCCTTTGCTGCCCTCCCGACAGGCGGAATACCGCAAAAGGCTGGCGGTCATCCTTCAATCCTGTGTCAATTGGGTTGGCGATCGCTCTGGCGGCGTACTGCTGCTTGGCGGGCCGTGCAGGATACGCTCAGGAACCTCACAAGAGCAAGGTTCCAGGTCTCGATAAGATCACCTCGGGTTCGTCCCGACTGGCGTTCAGCGGCAGCGTTCTATCCCTCGACGAAAAACACGAACTCCTTAGCGTCAATACTGTGCAGGGTGGTACCACGGAAGTGTTCCCTGTCAAGAAAGGGGTCCGTGTTTCTGCCGCGAACGGGAAAAAGCTCACACTCGACACTCTGACGCCAGGTACCAATGTCCTTGTCTATTATGAACAGAAAGCCGAGAAACGCACGGTGACGGAGATCATCGTCCTCTCAGCGGGCGCGAACCCAGGGAAAAACAAACCGACACCCCCTTCCTAGATGTTCAGGAGATGGAGCAATCGAGTCCTGGCACCATTCGGACATCCGGCCAATGGAAGAGCGATTCGATAATGCTATCGCTCAATTGCGATGAGAATCGGCATCACCTGTTACCCCACCTATGGCGGGAGCGGCGTCGTCGCCACCGAGCTTGGACTGGAACTGGCGGCCCGCGGCCACGACATTCATTTCATTAGCTACGCGGTCCCCGTGCGTATGACCGCGGTTTCCGAACGGCTCCACTTCCACGAAGTGGAGGTAATCAACTACCCGCTGTTCGATCACCCTCCCTACACCCTGGCGTTAGCCACCATGATGCACAATGTGGCCGTGGCCGAGTCGCTAGATCTCTTACACGTCCATTACGCCATCCCCCACTCGGTCAGCGCCTACCTTGCGCGGGCCATGCTCAGAAGCCGCCACCTGCCGTTCGTGACCACCTTGCACGGCACGGACATCACCCTGGTGGGGAGCGACCGCTCCTACCTTCCCATCACCCGCTTCTCCATTGAGGAGAGCGACACCGTTACCGCCATCTCCGAGTACCTGCGACGGGTCACCTTGCAAGAGTTCGGCATCAAAAAGCCTGTCGAGGTGGTTCCGAACTTTGTGAACTGTGATGTGTTTCAGCCTGCAAATAGCGAGTGCCGGCGGGAAGAGTTCGCGAACGATGACGAACGGATTCTGGTTCACCTCTCAAATTTCCGCCCCGTCAAGCGGGTGCGAGACGTGGTGGAGATATTCGATCTCGTCCGCCGCGAAATTCCCGCCAAGCTCCTCATGATCGGCGACGGGCCGGAACGCACCTCGGCGGAGTGGATAGTGCGAGAGAAGGCTCTCACGTCCGACGTGATCTTTCTCGGCAAGCAGGGTCATGTGCAGAACCTCCTCAACTGCGCGGATGTGCTGCTGCTGCCGAGCGAACTCGAGTCCTTTGGCCTCGCGGCGCTGGAGGCTATGGCCTGCGCCGTCCCCCCCATCTGCTCGCGGGTGGGCGGGCTTCCCGAAGTCATCCGGGACGGCGTGGAGGGCTATCTCGTGCCGGTGGGCGACGTCCGGAGTATGGCTGCCCGCGCCCTCGACATCCTCACTCAACGCGATCGGCGCGAGCAGATGGGAAGGGCTGCCCGCGAACGCGCTCTGGCCGACTTCTGCACGGACAAAATCATTCCGCTTTACGAAAGCCTTTACCAGCGCGTCCTCAACACCAGTCGGTAGTTGGATGGCGGAGGGACGTTGCAACCGGCCGCTACGATGGCGCCAATACCGAGCGTGACCAAGGCGAGAGGTCCCAGAGCTCGCCGCAGTCCATGCTCCGCATCTGGCGGCTGTCTTTTGAGCTGCTCGATGCTCTTCTTTCTCCATAGACCGGACATTCCTCTCTCCTGACAGCAGTGCCGGCTTGCCAAGGAATGTGCGCCCGAAGGTGTAGAAGGGCAACAAAAACCTTTTCGAAGACCGTGACGTTTGATATTGTGCTAGGCGTACTACCTGTGCCCCGACTCTTGCTTCCCGAAGGATACCCTGCATGCCTTCTGCGGTGGAAGGGAATGACCGAGAGCAAATTCGCAACTTTCTCAGCAGGATGAACGAAGCTTGGCTGAAAGGGTACACGGAAAGGCTGAATGAGAGTTTCCACGACGACGTGGTGGTTAAAGGTCCGGACCTCCAGGAGATGGGCAGAGGGCGAGAAGCCTGTGTCAAGAGTTACACAGATTTCATCCGTCTTGCCACGGTGAGAGAGTTCAAGGCGTCCGAGCCCGTTATCGATCTATTCGATAACATGGCCGTCGCTATATACCCCTGGGAGATCAGATACAGGATGAATAACCAGGACCATAGTGAGTCCGGCCATGAGCTATTGGTGTTGACTCGCCAGAAAGGCAAATGGCAGGTGGCTTGGCGCATGGTGTTGTCCTCTGCACTGCGGTAGCTCAGCTGGTTGCTGGCGTTCGACACTTGGAAACTGCCGCAGCGCCGGTCAGTGGAGATGAATTACGAGTTTCAATCATCAATCGCTAATGAGGAATGCGGCTGAGCGGGAGGTTCCATGAGAGCTAAAGCGCTGTTCGTCTTCTGTCTGTTGCTGCTGCCGCCGGGGCTTCGAGCGTCAGGCAGCGGCTATCACGTCGTTAAGAAGGTTAAGGTGGGTGGCGAAGGATTCTGGGACTACCTGAACGTCGACAGCGACGCGCGCCGGCTCTACATCTCGCGTGGCACTCACGTCATGGTGCTTGATGCGGATAGCCTGGACCCCGTGGGCGATGTCCCGAACACACAGGGAGTGCACGGCATCGCCCTGGCTCCGGAGCTGGGCCGGGGGTTCACCAGCAACGGACGAGCCAACACCGTCACGATCTTTGATCTGAAGTCATTGAAGGTCCTGGGGGAGGTCAAGACCGGCCAGAACCCGGACGCAATAGTTTATGACCCCGCGTCGCGGCGTGTGTTCACCTTTAACGGACGGAGCGGCGATTCGACAGCCATCGATGCCGCAAGCGACACAGTGGCCGGCACCATCGCGCTGGGTGGGAGGCCGGAGTTTGCTGCCGCCGACGGTAAGGGTCACGTTTACGCCAACCTGGAAGATAAGAGCATGGTGGTCGAGATCGACTCTCAGAAACTCACGGTGGAGTCACGCTGGCCGCTTGCTCCTGGCGAGGAACCCTCCGGCATGGCGATGGATCGCGAGCACCGGCGCCTGTTCAGCGGATGCCACAACAAGATGATGGTTGTAATGGACGCGAACAACGGCAAGGTTGTAGCCACACCGCCGATCGGGGAAGGGGTCGACGCCAACGCCTTCGATCCCGGAACGGGCCTTGCGTTCAGCTCAAACGGTGATGGTACGCTGACCGTGGTGCACCAAGATTCGCCCGATAAGTACAGCGTGGTCGAGAACGTTCAGACGCAACGCGGTGCGCGGACTATGGCGCTGGATCTTAAGACGCACAACGTCTACGTGGTGACGGCAGAGTTTGGACCGCCGCCGGCGCCGACGGCCGATCAACCGCATCCAAGGCCAAGCATTGTGCCTGGCTCGTTCACTGTCCTGGTCGTGGGGCGATAGCCGAGATGCATACCCGGCATCCCATTCGCGCTCGACAACTTTTTCTGGCCGCCCCTCCGGTACTAACCGCTCTCCTCCGAGCCGTTCTGCAGCATCACAAGAATCTCGCTGACCTTCTGCCGGAAGGCCTTGGTCGTATCGTCTATCAACAACTTCCGGCGGGTAGTTATTATAACTGGTCGGTTATGAGGGCCAGGCTGTCATCGGTGATTTTTCGCATCCTGGCGGTGGAAGCCTCCACCAGCTCGTCAAGCGTATGATGCAGGGCGGCCGAGATCTCACCTGTAAACTGTTGCTGTCCCTCAGCAAGCTGCTTCGACACCAAGTCGACATTCTCCTGGGCGAGTTGGCGCAACTCCGCGGTAGTGGTCTCGACCAACTCCTGCGTGCCTTTCTGTACTCTTGTCTGCACCGCCACGACGGTCAATTTCCTTTCTTTCAGACTCAAGAACTGGCTGAAGTACGCCTTTTCCAAGCGCTTAGCCTGCCAGCTTTCCGATCAAACTGAACAAAGGCAAGTACATAGAAATGACAACACCACCGATCATCACCCCCAGCAGCAGTATGATCATCGGCTCCATGGCAGTCAGCAGGTCGGCGACGGCTGAGTCCACCTCCTCCTCATAAAAGTCCGCCACCTTCTGCAGCATCGCGTCGAGCGCCCCCGTTTGTTCACCGACACCGATCATCTGCACCACCATGTTCGGGAACACGCCGATTTCGCGCAGCGGGTCCACGATGGTCCGACCTTCGCCCACCGCCTTGCGAACCTTGAGAATAGCCTCCTCAATCACCGCATTGCCGGCGGTCCGGGCGGTTATGTCCATGGCCTCTAGCATGGGAACGCCACTGGTAATCAGTGTTCCGAGCGTGCGACTGAAGCGCGCCACCGCAATTTTCCTCATCAGAAGCCCGAGCACCGGAAGCTTTAAGATGATTCCGTCGATGACTAGCCGGCCCCTGGAAGTGCGGTGATAACGTTTGAGCCCATAAACCACGACCCCGGTGCCAATAATCAGCATCCACGCCGTCTTGGCAATCATATTACTCAGGGAAATGACCAAGCGGGTAGGCAAAGGCAGTGAGACGCCCAGGCCGACGAAAAGGGTGGCAAAGATGGGCACGACCTTCCACAGCAAAAGCACCATGATGCCCACGGCGATGGTAATTACCGAAACCGGGTAGATCAGGGCGGAACGCACCGCGCGCCGCAACTTGACCGCTTTATCGATATAGCCGGAAAGGCGGTCAAGGACTCCTTCGAGGATACCGCCCGACTCGCCAGCCGCGATCATGTTGCAGTAAAGCTGATCGAAGGCCCTTGGGTACCGTTGAAAGGCATTGCAGAGGGTGCTGCCACCTTCAACCGTGGAGCGAACTCCAGTGAGGACGCCGGCGAAGGATTTGTTGGCCTGGTTGGAGGCGAGTATCTCCAGGCTCTGGACCAACGGCAGACCGGCATTGATCATCACCCCGAGTTGCCGGGTGAAAATGGCCAGGTCCTTGGGTTTGACCTTCACCGAAGACTTTTTGGGCACTCGGGCGCTTCCTTTTTCCGCCAATCGTGACTGGGGCGCTGGCTCACGCCTTAAAGCTCCAGCCATCACGCCGCCGGCGGTAGCACGAGGCGCGACAACCGTCGCGGTCGTCGGGGGTGCTCCACGGTAGTTCAACTGGGGCATATGTAATACCTCCTTACAATGGAAGGGAACAGGCTACAGGTAACAGGTTACAGGGGACTTTCACGGCAAGATCCATCGCCTTCTGCCAAACCTTTAGGCCACGATGCGATTGAACTGCCTTGTCCATTGCCCTTCCTCTCTGTGACCTGTAACCTGTTCCCTGTAAACTGTTCTAGCGCTTGGCTGGAGCGTACAACGCCTTGTGTCCGGCAGCCATCGCGATCCGGCTGATCATGTCTTGCAGTTCGTCCGTGTTGCTGGAGCGCATCGTGGCGGTTTCCAGGGTGATCAGTCCGTGCTGATAGAGACTGCACAGCGACTGGTTGAACGTCTGCATGCCAAACTTCTGCTGACCCGACTGCATGGCGGAATAGATCTGGTGGATTTTGTCCTCGCGAATCAGATTACGTATGGCGGAATTGGGCACCAGGACCTCCATTGCCAACGCTCTTCCTCGGCCGTCGGCTCGGGGGAGCAACGACTGACAGAGTATCCCTTCAAGAACCAGCGAAAGCTGGGCGCGTACCTGTGACTGCTGGTGCGCCGGGAAGACGTCGATGATGCGGTTGATGGTGCTGGAAGCGGAGTTGGTGTGCAGCGTCGCGAAGGTCAGGTGGCCGGTTTCAGCAATGCGCAGGGCCGACTCGATGGTCTCCAGGTCACGCATCTCGCCGATCAGCACCACATCAGGGTCTTCACGTAGCGCGGCGCGCAAAGCGTTGGAGAAGGAATGCGTATCGGTGTGAACCTCACGCTGGTTCACCAGGCATCCCTTGTGACTGTGTAGGAACTCGATAGGATCTTCAATAGTTACGATGTGTTCGTGCCGTTCTTGATTGATGAGGTCCAGCATCGTGGCCAGCGTCGTGGATTTGCCAGAGCCGGTGGGCCCGGTTACGAGAACCAGACCGCGTGGTTTTTCACACAGCGCGCGAACTACTTCGGGAAGCCCCAGTTGCTCGAAACTCAGGATCTCGAAAGGAATACTGCGGAAGACCGCCCCCACCGCGCCGCGTTGGTTAAACAAGTTGGCCCGAAAGCGTGCAATCCCCTTGACGCCGAATGAAAAGTCGATCTCCAGGTCCTCTTCAAAGCGGTGCTTCTGGGTTTCCGTCAAGATGCCGTACACCAGCTGTTTGGTCTCCGCCGGCCCGAGGGCTGGAAGGTCGTCACAGGGCTTTAGTTCCCCGTGGATACGGATGCAAGGGGGGGAGTTGGTAGTGATATGGAGATCAGAACCGCCACGTTCCACCATGCGTTTTAGCAAGTCCGTGAGTGTGAGTGTTCCCATCAAAACCTCGCTGTTCAGAGTCGCTTTCTGAGCTCCTTGGTAGGAGCGGGGCCGCCGCCCTTCGACAGTCTTAGGGCCCGAGCAAAGTCGAGGGGCGGCGACTGCCTTCACTGGGCGACAACTAGGTGCCCTTACAAGGCACATAACGGTGTCTAGAGTAAGGTCTCCCGCATCACCTCCTCGAGGGTCGTGACGCCGGACACCACTTTCATCAGACCGCTGCGACGGAGGGTTATCATGCCTTGCTCCACTGCCTTCCGCTTCAGTTCCACAGCCGAAGCGCCTACCAGAATCAGTTCTCGAACCGGCTCGGTGATCTCCATCACTTCGTACAATCCCACCCGGCCCCTGTAGCCTCGGTTGCCGCAACTGGCGCAGCCTCTCCCCTTTTGAGGCTTCGCCGCTCTGGCCTCCTCGGCCGTGAAACCAGCATCGACGAGGGCCTGTGGCAGCACCGAGTCGTCAACTGCCGCGCAGCCCGCGCAGATGCGGCGCACCAGCCGTTGAGCGCAAATGAGGTGGACCGAGGTCGCTACGAGGAAGGGTTCGACTCCCATGTTCATGAGGCGCGAGATGGTTGACGGCGCATCGTTGGTATGCAGAGTAGAAAGTACCAGGTGTCCAGTCATTGCGGCCTTGATGGCGATCTCCGCCGTCTCGAAGTCTCGAATCTCTCCCACCAGGATGATGTTGGGATCCTGCCGCAGAAAGGAGCGAAGCGCAGCGGCGAAGTTTAGACCGATCTGGTCCTTCATCTGGACTTGGTTGATGCCGGGAAGTTGGAACTCAACAGGGTCTTCCGCCGTGATGATGTTGGTGTCCTCTTTGTTAAGCTGAGTGATTGAGGAATAGAGGGTGTTGGTCTTACCGCTCCCCGTAGGGCCGGTCACCAGTACCATGCCGTAGGGTTTGAAGATGGCCTTCTGAAACGTCGCCAGGGATTCGGACTCGAATCCCAGCTTGGTCATGTCCAGGCGCAGATTCTCTTTGTCCAGCAATCGCATGACGATCTTCTCGCCGTACAACGTAGGCAAAACGGAAACGCGAAGGTCGATCTGCTTCTTGTCGCCGCCGTGCATCAGCTTGACCATGATGCGACCGTCTTGGGGCAGACGCTTCTCCGCAATATCCAGCTTGGCCATGATCTTGATGCGGCTGATGATGGCGTCGCGCAGCTTCACGGGTGGGTGCATTACCGTTTGCAACAAGCCGTCGATCCGATACCGAACTCGATACTCTCTTTCGTAGGGTTCCAGGTGTATATCGCTTGCCTCATGCTTGACCGCATCGTTCAAAAGGTAGTTCACCAGGCGGATGACCGGGGCTTCTTCCGCCGCCTGTTCCAGCTCCGCCAGATTGAACGTTCCTTCTTCATCCGCTTCCAGCTCAACGCTTCCCGCCGCACCCTCATCGATGAAGTTGACGATGTCCTCGATCTGCTTCTTACGTTCCGCATCCTCGGCATCGCCGTAGAAGCGCCTGATGGCCTCGCTGATCGCCCCTTCAGAAGCGACCACCGGCTCAACGCTCAAGCCCGTCCTGAACTTGATATCGTCAAGGGCAAAGACGTTGGTGGGGTCGGCGAGGGCTACCGTGAGCGAAGCGCCGAACCGGCTCACCGGCAGGACCTGGTGGCGCAGAGCGGTTTCCATGGGAATCACTCTGACAACTTCAGGATCGACATCAAGTTCAGCCAGGTTAACTGCGGGTAATCCGTACTGCTGAGCGAGGATTATCGCCATGTCGTCGTCGGCGATGAACCCCAGCTTCACCAGTGCAGTCCCCAAGCGTCCCCCCTGAGCGCACTGGTACTCGAGCCCCTTCCGCAATTGTTCAGGGGTAATCAGATCTTCGCGGACGAGTATTTCCCCTAGTCGTTCCGGCCTCACAGGCGTGGCAAAAGAAGCACCCGGATGTGCCGGCCAGGATTTCTCAGACTGGGAGACTGTCTCCATTCGCTTCCTCAGCGTACTGGGATGACGCACAACGCATGGTTTAATGTCAGGCCAGGACTCGCGACACGCGTATCTCGGCTATACGCCTCCTCCTGGTCGCCAATTACCGCGCCTATCTTGACATCGTCAGACATAGAACCTAACTTTAAGTTTATGGCCTCGCCCGGCGAGCGTACCGCAGTCGCGCTAAGTCAAATGCATCTGGCCTATTACGCTCGGCTGCTGGAGGATCTCGGTCCTCGGGGGTGGTGGCCGGCTCGCACCCGACTGGAAGACAGGTTACAGGTTCTATCCCCTGTGGCCTGTTAACCTGTAACCTGTTGCGTTATGCCGAAAAGTCTGCGTCAGCCGCGTCGAGCCTTCCTAATTTTCCTTTTGGTCTTGGTTCCGGCATTGCTGTTCCTGGGTTGGAGTCAGGCCTCCCTCGATCTATCCTTTATCTCCCCCAGTACCGCCCTGGGCACCATCCTGCTGGTAATTGTTTCCACGGTGGTTTTCGTCGCTTTCGTCATTTTCGCCCTCATCCTTGTACGCATTCTGCTTAAGCTTTACGTCGAGCGCAGGCAACAACAACTGGGATCTCGCTTCAAAACCAAGATGGTGGTGTCGTTCCTCCTGATCTCCCTGGTACCGGTTTGTTTTCTCTTTGTTTTTGCCTATGGCCTGCTGAATCGCAGCATCGATAGATGGTTTACTGCTCCCTTTGACGCGGTGCGGAGAGACACCAACGACATCGTCCAGGAGCTCGCTCTGCAAACCGAGCAGCGAGCCCTTGATGACTCTGGCCACCTGCTCGGAAGCGCGGAGCTGCACTCGCAGCTTTTCCGCCAGAACGGAACTGCCCTGCGCCTTCTGCTGGCGCGACAACTGGCGGATCCCGGCCTGTACACGCTATTGTGCTTTGGGGCCCAGGGGCAGTTGCTGGCGCGCGTAGGAGCCTCAAGTCCCGGGCTCGCCGACGTTTTTGGACTCTTTCCTGGTATTGCGTCGGGCCAGGTGCCCGCCACGGGTATTACTGCCCGGTGGCTTTCGTCCGACGTGGACCTGTTTCTGGCGGCTCGGGGAGTCGACAGCGAGGGCGGCGCGCGCCTGGGGACAGTTGTAAGTGCGCGACGACTGCCGCTACCGATCAAGCAGATCGCTGACCGCATTCAAAAATCGACGCAACGCTACGATGAGTTAAGCCGCGAACGACGGGCGCTGAAGCGAACCTATATCTCTATCCTCTCGCTTTTGACGCTCTTGCTCCTTTTTGTCGCCACTTGGTTCGCGATGTTCCTGGCGAAGCAGGTTACCGTGCCGGTGCAGGCCCTTGCGGAAGCCACCAACGAGGTGTCCGGCGGCAATCTCGGATTTCAGATAACAATGCGGACCGACGACGAATTGGGCAGCCTGATTCGCCTATTCAACCAAATGACGCTCCAGCTTCAGGAGAGCCGGCGTGCCATCGAAGAAGCCGCTCGAGAACTGCAACGCGCCAATCGTGAGCTGGAAGAGCACAGCAACACCATGGAGGCCATCCTCGAGAACATCCCTACCGGAGTGGTCTCCTTCAATCGCCAAGGGCAGATCACGCGGGTGAATTCCACTGCGGAACGCCTGTTTGGACGGACCGGGGTAACGACCGGGAACCTGACTGACCTTGTCTCCATCGAGGACGCGAGAGAGATTACGCGCATGTTTCGCCCCGCCACTCGCCAGGGAGTCGTGACCCGCCAGATGCAACTGGCACTGGGCGGGCGGCGCGCTGTGGTCGCCCTAACCCTGTCCTCCATCCGGGCCCAGCGCGGCACCGTGGGGTTTGTTCTGGTCCTGGAGGACCTCACCGAGCTGTTGCGCGCTCAGAAGGCGGCAGCCTGGCGTGAAGTGGCGCAGCGCATTGCCCACGAGATTAAGAACCCCCTGACTCCCATCCAGCTCTCCACCGAGCGCATCCGAAGGCTTCTCGAGCGCTCGGGCGCCAGCCCTCCGAGGCCTGAGGTGTGCGCTGCCATTGCGGAGAGCGCCTCGCTAATTAGTCAAGAATTGACAGCGCTGAAGACGCTCGTAGATGAGTTCTCAGCGTTCGCCCGCTTTCCCGTCTCGCAGCCCGTGCCCTTCAGCGTGAATGCCATCGTGGAAAATGCTTTAGACGTCTTTAATGGCCGGTTGGACGGCATCCATGTTCACCGTGCACTCCGCTCCGACCTGCCCAGTGTCCAGGCGGATCCGGAACAACTGAAACGCGCTGTCGTCAACCTGATCGACAATGCGGCAGAGGCCCTCGAACGCTCTCCGGCTAAGGAAATCTGGGTCAGCACCGACCTCGATTCGGACCGGGAGCTCATCGAAATCATCGTGGCGGACAGTGGCCCAGGTATCCCCGTCGAGGACAAAGAGAAACTGTTTCTGCCGTTCTTCTCGACCAAGCAGCGAGGGACAGGATTGGGGCTAGCCATCGTCAGTCGAATCATTTCCGAGCACAACGGCTTGGTGCGGGTGGAGGAAAACAGGCCAATCGGCGCGAGGTTCATCATCGAGTTGCCCGCTATGAATTCTGAATTGTGAATAGTCAATTGTGAATTAATTCAGAATTGCGATGAGCCATTACTCCATTCTCATCGTCGACGACGAGCCTGGCATCCGCCAGTCGCTGGCAGACGTGCTTCAGGACGAAGGTTATCGCGTGGAGGCGGTGGAAAGTGGTGAGATCTGCCTGGAGGTGCTCAAGAAAAAGAAGCACGACCTGGTGATGCTGGACATTTGGATGCCGGGCCCGGACGGACTACAGACCTTGGAGAGAATTCGGGACCTGGAGAAACCTCCCCTGGTGATCATGATCTCGGGCCACGGCACCATTGAAACTGCCGTGCGTGCCACCAAGCTTGGAGCCTTCGATTTCATCGAGAAGCCCCTATCCATTGAAAAGACCTTGCTCACGCTCAAACATGCAGTCGAGCACCTGGAGTTGTCGGAGCAGAACCGCGCCTTGCAAGAGGAATTGCGGGGTCAATACCTCATCGTGGGCAAGAGCGTTCCCATGAAGGCGTTGCGGCAGCAGATTGCCGTAGCGGCCCCAACCAATGGGCGGGTTCTGATTTATGGAGAAAGCGGTGTAGGTAAGGAACTGGTGGCGCACTCGTTGCACAACCTCAGCCTTCGAGCGCAGAAGCCCTTCGTGGAGGTCAATTGTGCAGCGATTCCCGAGGAACTTATCGAGAGTGAACTGTTCGGCCATGTCAAAGGATCGTTTACGGGTGCGGTGGACGACAAGGTGGGGAAGTTCGAGCAAGCCCATGGTGGCACCCTTTTTCTCGACGAGGTGGGCGACATGAGCTTGCGAACTCAGTCCAAGGTTCTGCGCGTGATCGAAGAGCAACGTTTCACGCCTATAGGATCAGGGAGCGACCTCACCGTAGACGTGCGCGTGATTGCGGCAACCAACAAGCACCTGGAGCAGGAAATCCAAAAGGGCAATTTCCGCGAAGACCTGTTTTATCGGCTCAATGTGATCCCCTTTTACGTCCCCGCTCTGCGCGAGCATTCCGAGGACATTCCGATACTGGCTGGCTATTTCCGGTCGGAGTTCGCCCGCGCCTACGGTCGCAAGCCGAAACACTTTGCCGAAGCCGCCGTCGAGTTGCTCGTCCGTTATCGCTGGCCCGGAAATGTCCGAGAATTGAAGAACCTGGTGGAGCGCTTGGTGATCATGGTTGCCGGCGACCGGATCGAACGGCGTCACTTGCCTCCAACCTTGCAGCACGATCAGGCCCGCTCCAGGGCGTTGGCAGCGGGGACTCGTTCCGATAGTGGGGGATTTTCGACCCTCCAGGAAGCGCGTGAAACCTACGAGCGCGACTATATCCTCCGCAAACTGGAGGAGAACAAGGGCAACGTCAGCCGCACGGCCGAGGCGCTGGGGCTGGAGCGCAGCCACCTTTATCGTAAAATGAAGTCGCTGGGAATCGGCGTCAGCGAATAGCCCTATGCGGACCTGCCCAAAGTGCCATCAAACATTTCCGGATGAGACGGCGTTCTGCCCACACGACGGCGCGGCGCTGGCGTCGCCGACCGACGCGACGACAGCGGAGCCTATGCCGGGCTTGGCACGGCGATACCGCATTACCCGCCCACTCGGCTCCGGGGGTATGGGGACGGTGTTTCTCGCGGAACAAGTTGCCGTTGGCAATCGTCCTGTCGCGCTGAAACTTTTGCAGCGTAAACTACTGGATGATCCCGAGTTTCTTACCCGCTTCCATCTTGAGGCTTCCTCGACAGGACGCGTCCGGCACCCCAACGTAGTCACCATCTACGAGTCGGGTCAGGATGAGGACGGCACGCCTTACATCGCCATGGAATATTTGGAGGGCGAAACCCTACGCCAAGCGATGCAAGCGCGCGGCACGTTGAGCCCGGCTGAAGCGGCCGAGATCCTGCAGCAGGCAGGGCGCGGTTTGAACGCCGCACACAAGCTGGGTATTATCCATCGTGACTTGAAGCCCGACAACATCTTCCTGGCTCACGACGACGAAGGTAAGTTGCTGGTGAAAGTGGTGGACTTTGGCATTGCCAAGCTGCGCGAAGCCTCCACCCATACCGTCACCGGGGCCTTTCTGGGTACGCCGGCCTACATGTCGTTCGAACAGGCCGCGGGTATGCGCAGCGACGAACTAGATGCGCGCTCGGATGTCTACTCGCTGGGT
>DATJKY010000791.1:0-5225 GCA_035490955.1 Terriglobia bacterium
CGGCAGGTGGAAGGGCCCTCATTTCGAGACTTAGGCTTGTCACGACTCGTATACCCACTTACCGCCCACCATAGTGCGTTCGACCGCGACCTGGATCAGGGAGGATGGGTCTGCAGTGAGCGGATCTCGATCAAGCACAACCAGGTCAGCAAGCTTGCCCGGTTCGATGGAACCTTTTTGAGCCTCTTCGAACGACGCATAAGCTCCGTGGATCGTCCCACAGCGGATCGCCTCCTCGACCGTGATGCGCTGATTCAATCCCCATTGATGCCCGTTCATGTCAGCACGGGTGACCTGTGACTGGAGCCACATCATGGGATGGGACGGGCTGGCGGTGTAGTCGGAGGAATCGGTGGGACGCAGTTCGGCATCCAGGAAAGTGCGCATGGCAAACATCTGTTTGAGGCGCTCCTCGCCGTAGAAGTGCATGACATCGCCGTGAAAGTATACGTAGCAGGAGAACGGCACGGGAATCACACCCAAGCTGCGCATGCGCGCGACCGAAGCCTCGTTGATCAGAGTGCAGTGTTCGATGCGAAAGCGCGGATCGCGCCGCGGCACCTCCTGGTGAACCTGCTCGTAGATCCCCAGAATTTCGTCGATCGCTAGGTCACCATTGGCATGGGTGGCCACTTGCCATCCCACCGCATGTGTCTTTCGCGCTGCTTCGTACACCTCGTCTCGTGTTCCAAGTTGCAGGCCGTGATATCCCGGAACGCCGAGATAATCCTGGGAAAGCCAGGCCGTCCGCTCGGAAATTGACCCGTCGGTGTACAGTTTGACCGCGCCCAGGCGGATCCATTCGTCGCCCAATCCGGTGTGGATGCCGGTGGCGATCAGCCGATCGATGGCACTGTAGGTGATGTGGCAATAGACGCGTGTTACCAACTCCCCGGCATCACGCGCGTCCTGATACGCTTGCAGATCCTCCGGTTGGGCATCTGCGTCGCAAACCGAAGTCACCCCTTTGCTGCTCATCATCTTGGCGACCAGCCCGACGCCTTTGCGGTAGTCATCGCGCGTGGGTTCATAGGCGGTCAGTTTGACGAAAATGGCCATGGCGTTGTCGCTGACGTGGCCGTTCAGGCGCCCGGAGGGTTCGTGGTCGAACCGGCCCCCCGGAGGGTCGGGAGTGGTGTCATCGACGCCCGCGAGCGCGAAAGCTCGTGAGTTGACAAATGCGGTATGACCGCCCCGGTGCCTAACCAACACCGGATGGTCTGGCACGGCCTCGTCCAAGTCCCTACGATTGAGGGGTCGCGGTGTTTTACCGTCATCATATAGGAAGCCCAAGACCCATTGGCCGGTGGGTGTCTGCGCAGAACGTGCGCGGAGAGCTGCCTGGATGGCGGTGATGGAACTCATATCGCACGCCAGCATGCGGAGGTGGTGCACCCCGGACATGGACGGATGAGCATGGGCATCATTAAAACCAGGGAGCACCCTTTTTGTGCCCAGATCTACTTTGCGGGTGTGCGCGGTGGCAGGATTCAGAACTTCATCGTTCAAGCCTACCGCCGTGAAACGGCTACCGCTGACGGCCACTGCCTGGGCACGAGGCATGCCTGGGTTGACGGTCCAGATGTTGCCGTTGTGCAGAATCAAATCCGGCTCGGTGCGCGCCAGCGGCATCATCACCAAGGCTCCGAGATTTGCACAAAATCGCGTCGAGAAATCTTTTCCATCACTGAGCTCCTCAAGGCGAGCCTTTACAGCTCACGATCGACCGTCTGGCCGTGCAAGGTTTCGATATCCTGCCAATCAAAATTCATTTCGCGCGTGGGAAGCTTGTGGGCGGTCGCATAACGGTTTCTCGCGTTGCAAACGTCATTCACCCACTGGCCGAAAGGCAAGGCAAACTCGCGGTCGAGCAGGTAAAGCAGGCCCTCTTGCGCCCGGCGAGCCCTTTCGGTGGGTTGAGTATCGACGAAATCCTGGGGCGCGCGCGCCACCCGGCGTCCGTTAGCTTCGCGAACTCTGGGAAACCAGGTCCTGTACCAAGTCGTGGTTGCGTCGTGGAGCGCCTGGTTACGCTCGTCGCGGATCCGGGCTCCGGTGTCAAGCGCCTGGTCGAGCGCCTCTAAGGCATCGGCATATTGTAATTTTGCGGCATGATTCTGCGCTGTTTCGAGAGCTTTGCTGATCTCTCCCAGGGCGATCAGCATGAGGAGATTCTGCCGGCAAAGTTTGGCGATGGAAAGATAGACTTCCAGGTTGTGACGATTGAAATCCACTGAATGCAGATTCCGATACAGGAGGTTCAGCAGCTCATCATTCTCGCCCAGAAACTTCCAACTGAGTTCCAGCCGTCGGGCGTTGTCAGCCAGCCACTCATGGCGAAGACGCAGATAGTCAGCGGAAGGAACGGAGGGGAGCGGGAGGGTGGCGTGGTGCGGAGGGTAGGGTCCGATGCCGTAGGACTCGCCGAACATCACCGGCCCCGACGGCTCACTATCCCAACTGCTGGCGAAGAACTGCGCCTGCGTGCTCATGAGTTGATACAGCCGGCCCATTTCAGTCGCGCCCTGGCCGTAGAACAGGTCGTAGAAGCTCTGCGCGAGTTCCTGCGGGTCAGGTGAGCCGGGATGCCAAGCGGCCGAGGCGCCTACGGCGTAACCCAACCAATAAGTTTCCGGATGTGGGCCCGCGTCCGCCCAGGCGTAGACGCCCACCCCCATGATGTCCGCTTGCTGGCGGGCCATCGAGTACGAGATCTCCTCAAACGCTTGCGTCGCCCGCTCTGCAATTCCTTCCCGCGAGTGCAGTTGCTCATGGGGAGATAGCGTATAGTAAGCGGGAAAGAGCGGATCATCGGGCAAGGTGTTGGTGTAGATGATTTGCCTTATCCCCCGCGCGCGGAAAGCCTGGTTATAATCAGGGCTATAGACTTCGCCATTGATCAACCAAGGTGCCAGCAGAGGGATGTCTTCTGCCAGCATCGGCGTTTCCCCCCAGAAGATCACCTTCCGGCCGTGATCTCGGAGGAAGTTCGCGGTTTTATTTGTGTACTCGACCCAGAGCTTGCTGGGACTTCCCAACTCTTTAGCCCGTACCGCCTCGTGGCATTGGTCGTTATTGGCCTGGCCGATGAACCATGCCTCATCCGTAGAAAGGTGGAAATACTTCCCACCTTTATTGGCCTTCATCAAGTCCTGGAACATGCCCTCCAGGAGTTTGTAGGTGTCGAGATTGGTGGAACACATCTGGAAAGCTTCCTGAGGGAACTCTCGCAGGTTCGTGAATTCGTCGCGTTGCAGGATGAAGTTCACGTGGGCGGGTCCATCGAGGTAAGGAACGATTTGAACGTGATAATGCAAAGCGTAGTCCGTCAGCTCCTGCAATTGTGCTGGCGACAGCGCGTAGGGATCTACCAGCGCCGGAGCGCTCGCATACTCGAAGTGTTCATTCAAACGTAGCGTGAAGGCGTTGACTTTGAAAAAAGCGGCGCGGCGAATCGCTTGTTTGATGACGTCCAAATGATCCAAGTGAAATTGCTCATCCCAGAAGATCTCCCTGTATTGTACGTCGGGCCAATCAATGATCTCACCCTCCGGCAACCGCAAACCCTCACCCGCCGGCTTAGCCAACTGCACGAGCGTTTCGACCCCGTAAAACAACCCGGGCGATGCGTTGGCCGTAATCGTGATCCCCGTCTTGTTCATCCGCAATTTGTAAGCCTGCTCGGCCAAAGCCTGCTTGTCTTTATCCTGCGCTTCTCCCACGGGAACAGAGCTCGGCTCGACCGCGAGGTGAATCGCCGGGCCACTCCCGCGATCAGCCCATTTGAACCCGTGCCTCTCCTCGAAGTCTTCTTTTAGAGCCTCGACCGCCGCGGAGTTCGGGTCCACTCCCGGGCCCAGCTCCAACCGCCAGGCCGCGGTGAGCCGAAAATCGTTTCCCTCCAACTTCACCCGCTGGGGCGCCGGGATGGCCGTGTATCCCCGAACATAGAGGGATGAAACCGACTCGGGGCGGGCCGGCCCAGTCAAAATGAGACTCGCGCCCAGGGCGAGCGTCAACTGAAGGCTGCAACTTGATCGACGGGTTTTCATGCGAGCCTCAAGGAATTTCTTAGCATAGCCAACCACGGGCAGTCTACGTACGACATAAATGTGAGTACCCGACGCGAAAACCAGAGCCAATTTAAGCTAACATCTCTGGGTTGTCGTTACGAACGACCAGTCGCCAACTGCGAACCTATAACTGTTGGGACAGCCCTTCCCGGCACTTAAGCTGGATTTGGAACGAAAAACGGGCTTTCCGGAAGAGTGGTGCTACGGTGCTCTTCAAGTAGGCAGCAGGGCTTCATACCCTGTGTTCTGAGTGGCGAAGGCTGCCCTCACTACGGAGGGCACGGCGCGGCCTGCCCGGCGAAGCGAAGCGTCACCTGTCACTCACGGACAAAAATAGCCCTTCATCGATTTCGATGCGCTCCCGGTAGAGGCTCAGTTAGAAACCGAAGCTTCGGCGACTTCCTTGGGCCACAAGATGTGGGCGTGGGCTCTGAGCCTAAAGGGCCTCAATAACCACTAACGAAATGTCGTCAGTAGCTGGGCCGTGGCGCCAGGCTGCGACCTCGTTCAGTACGGTCTGCTTCATTTCGACCAAAGGCTGCTTGGCCGCGCGCTGGATGATTCTCTCGAGCCCCTGGACTCCCAGCATCTCCCGGCGGTGGTTGAAGACCTCGGTGAGCCCGTCCGTGTAGAAGATCAAGCGGTCGCCCGGGGCGAGTTCCACTTGCTGAGTGGGCTCATCTGAAATGGCTTCTTCAAAACAGCCGAGAACCACACTGCGCGCCTCCAGCCGCCGGCACTCACCTCCTAAACTGATCCACAAGGCAGGCGGATGGCCCGCATTGGCATAAGTCAACCAGCGTCCCTGGCGGTCTAGCCGAGCCGCAATCATCGAGAAGAGGAAACCGGAGGCCATAATCTGCTGGATGACGAAGTTGTTGAGTCGCCGCAAGAGTCCCCCTAAGTCGGTCTGTTGCTCCAACAAGGAAATCGTCTCCGAATAAATGCGATTGGCGATGAGCGCGGAGCCGATACCATGCCCTGAAACATCACACACGAGCAGGTTGAGGTGCTCTTCGTCGCGCGGGATAACCAGGCCGAAATCACCGCCGATCGTTCGCACCGGAAGGTAAGCCGTATCGATGCTGAGCCGGCCCCAGCGCATGGCCTGAGGCACCAGGCTTCGCTGGACTTGTGAGGCCAGCGCCAGAT
>DATJKY010000792.1:0-5096 GCA_035490955.1 Terriglobia bacterium
CGTGAATTTCGAGACGCGCTCCTGTACGAGGATCCAATCAAAGGAAAAGTCACCTATGCCCGCTTCGACCGCCACCGTGGGCGAGCCCTGCCCGGTGCAATAGACGTGCAGGCGGTGTCCGCCCAGGTCCACGAGCTTCCCCGGCGGCTGGGGATCGGCCGCGGGCGCGAGCGCCGCCAAGAGCATCATGCTGATAACGGCGGCAGCCAATGGCGAGAATGGTAGGGTCCGCAAAGCACACCTCCTCTGGCGTCGACTACGGGACTGGATACGCAGAACGCGGTCACCGGGTTCCATTTTTCCGGGACGAGAAGAGGTAGAGGTGTGAAGAGGAGTTGGGCAGCGCAAACCCGACAGGCAAGCCGCCGAGGGGGCCAGGTCGGACCCAAAGTGCTGACTCCCACACTGCAACTTTGCGGAAAGTGGAGGGCCACGCCGTGCATAACTGTTGGAAAGTCCCATCTGTTAAACAACCCGGAAGCGAACAGAACAGACGTCTGTCGGACCTGCAGGTCTGAGGCGCGGGTTCAGGCTTCTGGAACACTCTTCGGCGTTCCGTGATTCATCCGAAGTGAGCAGCACATTCGAAGTGAGCAGCTAGGTCAACAGTAGCCGACAAGGCAGGATTCAGCCGCGCGGAAGGTGTGACCCCAACCTCCGAGTAGCCGATCCAGGAGCTATTCGTAAGCGCTGCGGCTGCCGACAACTCGGACGGTGTTTAGGCTCTACCCCGCAGTTACCTGGCTATGTCATGTAAGTATCAATCGCGCAGTGCCCGGGCGGGATCGGTACGCGCGGCGCGCCAGGCCGGCAAGAGACAAGCTGCGACGGCCGTGATCATCATCACGGCCAGCCCCGAACCAAACGCGAGCGGGTCGCGCGGATTGACGTGGTACAAATAGCCTCCAAGCAGGCGTGTCAAGGCGAATGCCGTGGCTATACCGGCGAGGATGCCAGCGGCAGTCAGCGTCAAGCCACGCGAAATCACCATGCGAAGCACGTTGAATACGCCGGCACCAAGCGCCATACGCAGCCCCAACTCGCGCGTGCTCTGTGATACCGCATAAGACATGAGACCGTACAAACCGACGCTCGCGAGCAGAAGCGCCAATCCTCCCAGGATCCCAACCAAAGTTACGGCCACAAGCTGTGTTGAGGTGGAACGATCCACCTGTTCCTGGAGCGTGATGGTCTCGTAGAGCGCAAGATTCGCGTCGAGCGCGCGCACCTCGCGGGTTAACGCCGCCACAATGGTTTGGGGAGGCTGCGCGGTGCGAATATACAGCTCTGGCTCCCTGTCAAAATCTTGCCGGAGCGGGACGTAAAAAAATGGTCTTGGACTCTCACTCATGCTCTCGTACTTGGAATCCGCCGCGACACCCACCACTTGCGCCCATTTCCCTTTCACTTGAAGACGCTGGCCGACCGGATCCTTGCCACGCCAGTACCGCGCTGCCATGGTCCTGTTTACGATGGCGACGAGCGGCGCATTCTCGTCATCGTCGCGCGTGAATTCGCGGCCGGAAGTAATGGCTATGCCCAGAGTTGGGAAATAAGCCGGGCTCACCTGGTTGTACTCCACCGTGGGTTGCTCGCCTGGCGAAGGTATATAGCCGTCGACGGCAATCGGCGTCTCAGAGAAAGGTATATAACCCAGTGGAGTGACTCTCCCGTACCCAGCCGACTCCACACCGGGCAGCGACCGGACCCGATCCATGAGCTGGTCCTGAAAAACCTTCGCTCGCGGCGCATCGTATCCCGCCGCGACTAAAGGCGCCGAGGTATCCAGCACTTTGGAAGTTGAAAAGCCCGGGCTGGCCGTTCGAACCTCGTGCAGACTCTTGATCAGGAGACCCGCCCCCACCAGCAAAACAAAACTCAGACAGACTTGGAGCACAACCAGGCTCGATCGCAGCCACGCCGCGCCGCGCGCGCCCACAACACCCGTGGATTCGGCTCGCAGGGCGCTGGCAAGATCGACGTGGCGCGCTTGAAACGCGGGAACCAGCCCGACCAGCAAGGTGGCGATCAGGCAAACGCCTGCGCTCAACGCCAGTACCCGCGAGTCCATTTCTCCGGGCAGGTACAGGGTTAGCAGCAACGCCAACGCGTGACGGCACCAATAGGCAACGAGCATTCCTCCGGCCGCGCCAAAGGTGGAAAGGAGCAGGCCTTCTGTCAGAAGCTGCTTCAGCAAGCGGCCGCGACCGGCGCCGATGGCGAGCCGAACGGTCATTTCCTGTCGCCGAGCAAATGACCTGACGAGCAGCAAGTTGCTGACATTCGCGCAAGCGATCAGGAAAACAAACGCTGCCACGGCAACCATGATCTCGAGCGTCGGGCGGAGGGTGCTGGCATGATTGAATGGAGTCTCCCATAAAGGCCACAGCTGGAGGCCGTGTCCACGGTTCGTGGCTGGGTAAACTGCCTCCAGCCGGCTTGCGACCGTGGAGATTTCCTGCTGCGCCTGCTGGCGGGTTACTCCGGGCTTGAGCCGTACGTAACCTTCCACCCACCGTGCTCCGCGATCATCCAGTTTGTATCCGCCCCCTTCAAAGGCTTCCTCCATCGATGCCGGGACCCAGAAGTTCATGGCCCTTCCCACAAACGTCCCGAAGAATCCTTCTGGCGCGACACCCACAATGGTAAACACGACGTTACTGAACCGCTGCGTCTTCCCGATGATTTCCGGATCGCCGTTGAATCGGTCTTTCCATAGCCGGTAGCTGATCACTGCGATGGGATGGGCGTTACGCCCGGAGTCTTCCCCGGGCTGAAATCCTCGCCCCAACATGGGGCGAACCCCGATCGCATCAAAATAGTTCGCGGACACAATGCTCCCGGTGGTGACATCGGCGTGGTCACCGATACTTAGCGTGGCGCCGGTGATTTTACTCGCGATCACTGAATCAATGAGCGTGCAGCTTCTCTGTATCTCGAGTAGATCCGGCCAGGAGGTTTCCGGATTCTCGCTATCAGGCGTCGTTCCAGTCAGGGCGACCAGGCGCTCCTGGTGGGCTACAAGCGGGTAGGGTCGCAAGAGGAGGCCTTCGACCCAACTGAACACGGTCGCGTTGGCGCCGATGCCCAAGGTGAGGCAGAGAATCGCCAATACGGAGAACCCCGGACTGCGGCGCAGTTGCCGGACTCCGTAGCGCAAATCCTGGAAGAAGTCTTGAATGGAGCTTACCCCGCGCGCCTCCCGGCACCGCTCTTCAATCTGAGTCACCCCGCCCAGGTCGCGCACCGCCGAGGAGCGCGAGTCCTCCGGCGACATGCCTCTCGAAAGGTTCTGCGCGATTTCGAGTTCGAGGTGGTCGCGAAGCTCGTCCTTCAGATCCTGGTCTGCCTGTTTGCGGCGGAAGAGCGATCGCAAACGCAAAGGCAGCGCATAAAACCATTGCTGGCTGCTCATGTTCAAGCCTCCTTGAGGTTCACGATGCCGGAAATGGCAGCCGACAGGCTGTTCCAGCTGGCGGACTCTTTCTCGAGCTGCTTCCGACCGATGCGCGTCAGCGAGTAAAACTTCGCCCGACGGTTGTTAACACTCGACTTCCACTCGGCCCTAATCCAACCTTGCTGCTCCAGCTTGTGCAGCGCAGGGTAGAGGGAGCCATCGCTGACCTGCAGCATGCCGCCTGAGATTTGTTTCAGACGCTGGCCGACAGCCCAGCCATTCAGCGGCTCCAATGCCAGTATTTTTAGAATCAGCATGTCCAAGGTCCCCTGGACAAGATCCGACGGTTTGCTCACGCAGTCTCCTATCGGTTACCGAGGATTAGATTACATGTATCGCTTCAGGGTTGACAAGAAGATTCAAAAAAATCGCCCGCCGCGGACGATGCCATGGCGCCGCCCTACACCCAGAATGTTCCTGGCTCCGGGATCGAAGGTTTATTCGGAAGTTGGCTCACGCCTTCCGCGCGGCTGACTCTTCCCTGGTCGGCTAGTATTGGACCTGGGACTCCGGTCGAGGGACGCACCACACGGAAGTAATCCACTTGGCTGATAAACGGCCTACCCACGGAAGTGCCTCATTCCGCGTGCATTGGACCGCGAGAAGTCTGCCGGCGGTTGGCTCGCGATCAACGGCCTAGTGTTTACCCAGCTAGGGTACCCGCCGTGGATTCCTGTCGGGAAATCTTGATAACTCGTTACCGTTAATTAATTGGATACCACGGCTGTTCTTGCCCGGAATCGCTTGCGCGCACAACCTCAGTGAAGGGGTCATCGGAACCACCCAGATAATACGGTCGTTGGGTAGTCGGCCCGCATTTACAGTCCCGGGGGTTCATTCCCCTCGAAATACGGGTCGTATCCGCTAAACAGGAGGCACTCCAGGCGTCGGCATCCCGAAGAACGAGGTCGGGAACGCGCTTACGCTCCACTTCCAGAAAATCGGTAAGCCCGTTGACTGCCTCAGCGACACGCCGGTGAATCAGAGGATTCGACTTCGTCAGCTCGGCGTAGCGCTTCGTAACCGCCCAGAAAGCTTTGAACTGCTGGATCGGATATTTCCGCTTGTCTGAGGAAAGGCCCTGCTGGAAATCCACCCAGCATTCCATGGCCTCAGCAGCTAACTGATCCTTTTCTGGCGAGGGCATACTCCTCTCTCCTCCCGACGACCACAGTTTGAACTTGTACTATTCCGAGCCAGCCCTCGAGGCAGTTCGGCCCGACTACAGGTACCGCTCACCGCCTGTACGTTAGCGAGCATTACGCGCCTGTGCCACAATCACCGGCCAGGGGTCGCCATGCGGGGGTCTTCTGCTCGTCACTACGTTCTCCTCGCTGTCGACCGCCAACTGGCCCTTCGACCGGCGCGCCTTGTCCTTCGTCCACATTCCGCAAAGCCCGTTATTCGTCCATGGCGGTCGAGCGGCGGTGGCGCGGGCGACTGCTGTTCGGGAAGCTGCGCCAACGAAAGGACCGATGCCGACAGGCTCTTGCGCATCGGAGAGCCTCGCAGTAGCCATGTCACATTCCGAAGTCCTATCCCGTCTCATCATTAGAGACAGGAGGAGCGACATGATCAAATGGTTTCTACGGAAAGCGATTGACAAGTTCGAGCGGGACTGGGACTACGATGCCAGCTA
>DATJKY010000793.1:0-2808 GCA_035490955.1 Terriglobia bacterium
TGCCGCCAAGGCTGCGGCCGCCAGCAAATCACGCTTGAGCCGAGTCTCGGGCGCAAACGCCTCCGCCACGTCCTGCTTGGAGGCGATCGCCCAACGCAGGCCTGCCACCTCTAACGGGCCGAAAGACGAGATCACTTCCACACCCCGATAGTCCAGATAGCGGGCGAGCCCCGTCTTGTTGTGGAAAGCCTGCTCCACTCCCTCCGACCGGTTGGGCATGTAGAGGATGGTGGTGCCAAGTGTGCGGATCTGGTCGGCGGTCGACGCGGGCAGACCGCTGGCTTTCGCCTGCGCGATGAATCGGTCGGGATTCTCAATCAGGAAGCGCGACTGGCAACGCAACAGGCGATCTTCCCCGGTCAGAAGCACCTCTCCGGTCTCGCCCTGCCCTGTCGAGCGCCACTCATTGTTGTCGGTCAGCAAGTTGTTCAGAGTCACAATATCGATTTGGGCAACGAACACCCCGATGGTCTGACCTTCGGCGATGATGGGCACAGCGGCGAACATCTGCGGAGCGAGAGCAGAAGGGACGTAGGCCGTGTAATCCTCGACCACCGCCTTGCCACCATTGCGGGGGTCCAGCGCCCGTCGAGTAACGCGGGCAAAACCTGACTGTGCGAAGGCGCCATGATACATGTTGCTGGCGAAGTCGGTCTCTTTCACCACGGTATAAACGACGTCGCCGCTAGCGGCGTCCATCAGGTTGATGTCGTAGAAGCCAACCGTGTCCGCGGCCCGTTTTAAAAGCGGGTGGTAGCGAGCGTGTACAGCGTCGTAGCGCGAGCCGCCCGGAGCGGCAAGGAGCTTGTTCTTTTCGCCGACTGGGTTCGGGTTGCGGGCGATGTAGTCGGCCTGTAAACGCCGGCCGACTGGGTCGCTGGGCATTAACCCTTCTACAGGCGTGTGGCCACCGGCGACCTTGTCCAAGCGCGGCAATAAATCCCTGTTGTACCAGGCTTCGAGCGCGAACGTGTCTGCCTGCATGGCAGCAGGGTTCGCCAGCGTCTCCGCACGCATTTCCCGAAAGGCCGCGATGAATGCCTTGGTAGCTTCAATCGTCTCGGGCAAGCCGCCGATCGCGGCCGTAAGCCGGAGCTGGTTTTTTATATAGCTCTCAACCCGCCGGCGCTTGAGCTCGCGCTGCGCTGTTAGCCGTAGCTCCACCGACCGCGCTAGGGCCCTTTCGCCCGCCCGGTAGCCGATGATGCCGCCTGCCGCGAGGCAGGCCAGACCGGTCAGCAGCAGTACCAGAATGATCTTAGAGCGGATCGAAAGCTGCCACATGCTAGAATTCCGAGTTCAGGTTACTCGCAGGTGAACTTTCGTCTGAACTCTTGGAAGGCCGTGACCAGTTTAGTCCTACATGGAGAGATACAGCAAGCTCATTTCGCCACAGGCTCCGAAGCCTCAAATCACCTCATCCGCTTGGAGCCGTGGTACAGCGCTCGTCTCACGAAAGCCATGATCGGGAAACGTTTTCAGCCTTTTCCCGGGCCCTTCTCAACTCAATCCTCGAGACCCAGCCAGCCAGCTGCGACAGGTACGATTTTATTGTGACTGAAAATCCTTCTCAATTGCGAAGAGCCGGGCTTGGCAATGGCGTTGTCCGGGCCTTAAGCATAGAGTTGCTGGAGCGCCACCGAAGGGTCACCGACAGATTTCCTGGAAGTGTTTTGGCGGCGCTGAACACGTGGAACCCGTTTACAGATGACCATTCCCGTAGAACCCTCTGCCAAGCATGATCCTTTTGTAGCGGCCCTCGCGCTCCAGGCTGAGCACGGGCGGGCTTATGCTGAATTAGCGGATCGGATTCGGGCAGAGAGTCCCGCGGCCGCTTCTGTTCTCTTGACTATGCGCCAACGCCAGGAGGCACAGATACGTCAACTAATGTGCATTTACGGCTTCCCGTCACGTAGAGAGCTGCCATCTGCATATGCTACACGCGCCCGGCCGACAGCTGATACCTCCATCGACGAAGCCGTGCAGAGGTCGGCTCGCGACCCTGAATTGAAGCGAAAAATGTTTGTGCTCCAGACCGTGCAACCAGGCCTTGCTGGCCTGATGGACGGTTCAGTATCGACTCTCGCGCCGGTCTTTGCTGCTGCGTTTGCCACCCACAGCTCTAGTACGGCGTTTCTCGTCGGGATTGCGGCTTCGTTGGGCGCGGGGATCAGTATGGGGTTTGCCGAGGCTCTCTCTGACGATGGGATCCTAAGCGGCAGAGGCCGTCCGTGGATACGCGGGGGAATCTGTGGGGCTATGACCAATTTGGGCGGTATCGGTCACACGCTGCCCTTTTTGCTGCCTGATTTCTATCTGGCTACCTGGTTTGCTGTAGCAGTCGTCGCTGCTGAGCTTGGTGCGATTGCGTGGATCAGGAACCACTATATGGATACGCCCCTTCTCAGAGCCATTTTTCAAGTAGTGCTCGGCGGGATTCTCGTTTTCCTGACGGGTATCCTCATCGGCAGCTTATGATGGCTCGAGACCGGCCTTGGAAAGGCCTCCAGATCTCGAATTCGTTTATCGCGAAAAACACCTGTGTTTGGGAAATCTCAAATGACCGAATATAATCTGCACGGCAAAGTAGCGGTGATCACCGGGGCCAGCAAAGGACTGGGCAAAGCAATGGCTTTGGCGCTGAGTTCCGCCGGGGCAACCGTTGCGCTTGTGTCGCGGGACATGGAGCAATTGGGCGGAGTGAAAAAAGCGGTGGAGACTGGGGGCGGCAAAGCGCAAGTCTTTCAGGCCGACGTCTCACAAGAAGACCAGGTTCGTAATCTCGAGCGAGACGTGCTGAGAAGCTTG
>DATJKY010000794.1:0-18179 GCA_035490955.1 Terriglobia bacterium
ACCACAGATTGTTGAATGTGTTGGGGCGCGCTTTGCGGAGGGGCTGAAGCCCCGCCCTTCTGGAGCGCGCCGCAACACTTTTTCCGCAACCTCGAAACTCTTGGATGCGCGGACAAAGGTCCGTGTCTTGGAGTGCGGTGCGTCGCTAAACCCTTTACCGGTAGTGCAAGCCCCCGCACTCCAAGGCGGGCTCCGCCCGCAAATGTTCAATTGCCACGGCCTCCGAACAACCGTCCCTGGCCACCGGCACCCGCTGGCGCGCTCGAACCTCCGCCGGAATGGGGCTCGGACCAGCGAGGCTCGGCGGCCTTAGCTCGAGCGTCCAGCGCCGCGATGTCGTCCTTCGCTTGGGAACCGGTATCGGCCGCGGGCGGATCCGGAGTTACGGCGACGGCGACCTCATAAAGAAGGGTCTCGCGGTCGGTTCTGCCGCTTGGGGACGGTCGCAGGAGGTCGCGTGCCACGTAGACCTCGTCCGAAAGCTCTTGCCAAAGTTCGCCTTCGACAGGAGCTAATTCTTCTGCTGCTACCTCGTAGACATAAACCCGCTCAGGACGGCTAAGCACCTTTGGCCTCTGGTGCGGCTCGGGCACTGTTGGAGGGCCAGGCGGAACCTGTCCATATGGAACAGGGAGCCGGGAACCTTCCGATCCCGCGTGCGGGGGCGGCGCTGCATCCTTTTTCCGTCCCCCTGATGCAGCGTCAGACACCAGCACAGAGCTTGAACTCCGAGCATCGGGCCAGAGGGCGGAAGCTTGCTCTTCTGTGGCCAGGCGTTCCGCGATTTCCTTGAACACGCGGCCGCGATGCTCGAAATCACGGAACTGGTCAAAACTCGCGCCGGCCGGCGCCAGCAGGACCGTGTCGCCGGGGACGGCCCCTCTGAACGCTTCTCGCACTGCAGTTTCCAGGTCGCCGGCGCGATTGATGTCGACGGTACCTGCGAGCTCTTCCGCGATCCGATTGGCGGCCTCACCGATCAACAGGATCCTTCGCACTCGGCGTTCAAGCAAAGGCCGAAGCGGCGCGTAAGGCGTTCCTTTGTCCTTCCCTCCCAAAATGAGATGCACACCCTGTTCGAAGGCCGAAAGAGCCTTGACCGCAGCATCGACGCTCGTGGCCTTGGAATCGTTATAAAACTCCACGCCACATATCTGGCGGACGTGCTCCAGTCGATGCTCCACGCCTCTGAAGTTCCGTACGGCTCGGGGCAGAGCCTCGAAATCCGCTCCCAAGGCACACGCAGCGGCGGCTGCCGCCATGACGTTTTCCAGGTTGAAAGCACCCCGCAGCTTCACGTCGGCTACATCCATCAATACCCGTTCGAGGTCACTGACCCTGTAAAGGATCTTCCCGTTGGAAACCAGCAGGCCGTCAGGAAGATCCCGGCGGAGACTGAATAGCACCTTGCGGCTGCGGATGGCGGGCACCAAGCTCATCACCGTCGGATCATCCGCGTTCAGGATGGAGCAGTCTTTTTCCGTCTGGTTGCGGAAGATCCCCGCTTTGGCAACGACGTAGGCATCCAACGATGGATGGCGGTCCAAGTGGTTGGGTGTGATGTTTAGCAAGACAGCAACGTTGACGCGAAAATCCTGGATGGCTTCGAGCTGAAAACTGCTCAGCTCAGCAACGCTAATGGATTCAGCAGAAGTCTGATCGGCCACGGAAATCAGCGGAACACCAATGTTTCCGCCCACTGACATTTCGAAACCAGAGGCCTCGAGCATCCTGCCCAGCAGTGTAGTTGTCGTCGTCTTGCCGTTTGAGCCGGTGATACCCACCAGCCTTCCTTTCAGAAACCAAGTGGCTGCCTCAACCTCAGGCACGATGCGCACCTTGCGCTCACGTGCCGCCACGAGCTGGGGCAGGTCCCAGGCAACACCCGGGCTGACCACGATGAGTTCGTGTCGAAGGAAGGTCTCCAGGCGATGCACGCCCAGTTCCAAACCGATCTTGGCGCTAAGCAGCTCAGGTATCTCCGCTGCGAATGCGGCAGGTGGGCGTGAGTCGGTTACCGTAACCACAGCCCCGCGTCGTCTCAAGAAGTGCGCGGCCGCGCGCCCACTGCGTGCCAGTCCGACCACCAGCACCCGCTTGCCGCGCAGGTCAAACTTAGGCTCGTGGGCTTCACCCCTTGTCCGTTGTTGTTCGCTCAAAGGCTCAACCCTCGGAGGCCCGTCGTGCCGCAGGTTCTGAACGGAGGAAAACCCGCAGGTCGCATGGACCAATCGTCCGGGTTGCCCGCTCACAGCGGCACGCGTTCGAGAGGCACGATGAACTGAATGCGCTCTACGTGTTTCGCGTGAAGGTGCGCATCGTTCGTGATAAAGAGATCTACACCCGCTGCCGCCGCACATGCTAACTGGATCGCGTCGGGGGGCCCGCAGCGACCGATCACCCCTAAGCGTCGCGTAAACCCTTAATGCCTTGGCATCGAAGGGAAGCAGCAAGGCGGATCCAGCAATGGCATCCTCGTACTTCCTTGCCAGTTCTTCGTCTCCCTGCTGGACCGGTTTAACGAGAACCTCGCCAAGCGTCAGCGTGGACGTCAGGAGCTGGTCGCCCCGTGCAAGCATGGCTTGCCTTAGACTTATGACCTGTCTCGAGAGCTCACCATACCCCCGCGAAGAGGTAGACAAACAGGTTGGTGTCCCAAAAGACCCGGCTCATTTCTTGCGGCGGTCTCCTTGCTTAGTCCCAGCCTTCACGGAGCCTCTGCACGTACTCATCTGCGTCCTCGTCAGCCCACAAGAGCTTCCCGGAACCGGCGAAAGCAGGGGGGCATTCACCTTCGGCTGACTTAAGGGCAGCAGAACACCAGTCACGATACCAAGCGAGGAGCAGGCGGTAGCGGTCCGGTATATCCTCCGGGTTGGGAGCAGTTTTGGCCCCTTCCCGCGCTGAGTGACATGCGTCGCCCCTGCGGAAGAGGCGGCGTCGCCCCGGGGCCGTCTCGAAAAGTATTCGATAGCGGCCGGGATTGGGTGGGCGGTTGGCAACGCAGTGTTGAACGATGTGCGAACCGTCCCTGCAATTCCTTCTTTTCCGGCACGCTCGATAATTTCTTCCAACGTGAAATCAGACTGGGGCGGGCCGCTCACGATGCAACAAAGCGGTCACGATCCAGACCTCATCTGCCACCTTGACACCAAGCTTGGTTGCTACCGCCATCGCCGCTTCTCTCAAACTCATTCTACCAAGTAACGATGAAGCTTAAGCGAATTACTTTGTTCGTAGTATTTACACTCTTTCAAATCTGCAATCTGAAATTATTCTCCCCTCCCCGCTTGGCTCAGTCAGGCCGACCCATGTTTCTTCGGCAAGAGAGGCCCTCTCCAACCCAGTCTCTTATTTTCAGTAAGTTGACGGCTTTTGTTCCGCATTTTCGCTCTCTTACGGCATCGTCCTGCGGCCATGAATTATAGTTCCGATACAGGCGAGGCCTCCCAAGACCCCGCCTCGGGACGGGGCCGCCAAGCCGAAAAGACTGCGCGTGCCACGAAGGGGCGACGTGTTTTTCAGCGACATGAGGATCTTCTCCAGCCCCGTCTTTTATTTTCAATAGGTTGACGGCTTTGTTCCGCAATTTTCGTCTCTCCTGCCGCCTCATAGAGGTCGAGGCCTGCGGAAGGCCACCAGATGTCATCCCGATCCCGCCGTGGCGGGATCGGGATCTGCTTTTGTTGACCAAGCTTCAGGCTTTCTGTCTCCTTACCTTTTGCCTTCTGATTTCCAATTTCTGATTTTGACTCCTAGCCTGGCGCTTGCCCCTCGCTTCACAGCTGTCTTGCCCATTGCCAAGAATCCTAGCCTCATAGTCTAGCTCATCCGCTCCATGCTCGTCAAGCAAATTGTTTTGGCAAATGGCAAATTCGAATACGAAGGCGGCACTAGAATTCCCCTACCGCAGCTTCAGCGTTGTGAGGGCAAAGAGAGCAAACACCAGCGCCGCGATCCAGAAGCGAGCGATGATCTTAGACTCTTTCCATCCCTCCAACTCGAAGTGGTGGTGAATAGGCGCCATGCGGAAGACTCGCTTACGCCTCGCCTTAAACGATACGACCTGAATGATGACGGAGAGCGCTTCCAGCATGAAAATGCCGCCAATGAAAGGCAGCAACAGCTCCTGCTTGATGATGACAGCGACACAGGCTATGGCGCCACCCAACGCCAGTGAACCCACATCCCCCATGAAGATTTCCGCGGGATAGGCGTTGTACCAAAGAAAGCCCAGACTGGAGCCAACCATCGCGCCGCAGAAGACTGTCAGTTCGGCCGTGCGTGGCAGGTGCTCGAGGTCCAGATAACCGGCGAGGACAGCATTGCTGGCTACGTAGGTCAATACGGTCAAGGCCGACGCCGAGATGACGACGCAGCCGATGGCCAAGCCGTCTAGCCCGTCCGTCAGATTGACGGCGTTCGAGGATCCTACTAGAACAAGAACGACAAACGCCGTGAAGGGCAAGAAAGCCAGGGGAAAAGTCCAGACGTTCGAGAGGAAGCGTGAAACTAGGAAATCAGGACGAATGTTCTTAAAGAAGGGAAACGTCAGCGTGGTGGAATAGAAGCCACGCGCTGTCAGTAACATCAGCGCTCCGGCAAGAATGAAACTGACAAGAACCTGCAGCAGCAGTTTAGTCCGACCCGTAAGGCCAAGGTTTTGCCTCTGTCGAAGCTTTTGATAGTCGTCCCAGAAGCCGATGCCGGCGAAAGCGAGACTGACGCCTAACACCAGCCAGACGAAAACGTTGCTCAGGTCAGCCCAAAGGAGCGTGGGGACAACAATGCAGATGTTGATCAGGACGCCCCCCATCGTCGGAGTTCCCGCCTTGGCCTGGTGCGATTGGGGGCCTTCCTCGCGGATGTACTGACCCACCTGGAACGCTTTCAGCTTTTCTATCACCCAAGGTCCCAGCACCAAGGAGAGCAAGAGGGCAGTGAGGCTGGCGTAGGCGGTTCTAAAAGTGATGTAGCGGAAAAGATTGAAAACGTGAACTTGGGAATGAAACTGGAGGTAGAGGTAGTAAAACATTGTCAGTTGTCAGTGGTCAGCAGCCAGTGGTCCGTGGTCAGTGGTCCACACACAATTACGGCTGGAGCAGACCATCAGGTCTGCGTTTTCGTTGCTCGATGCAGTCAGGCGGCATCGCAGACCAAGGTTCTGCGTCAGCCGGACCACCTACAACTAGTTGGCAACTGGCATCGGACCACTGACGCCGGACAAGGGACTCTGTCCGCATAGCACATCAATAATCCTCTCCATCTGGACTCCCCGAGAGCCTTTGACCAAAACCACGTCTCCCGGCCGGATGATCGCGCGGCAGAACTCAACCGCTTCCAACGCATTCGGAAAGAACTTCGTTCTTTCGCAAGGCATTCCCGCCTCAACGGCTCCCTCGAGGAAGAACCGGGCGTCGCCCTGCACAGCTACGACCCAGTCCATCCCTAAGGCCGCGCACTTCCTGCCCACGTCGCGGTGCAGGTTCGGGGAAGATGCCCCGAGTTCCAGCATTTCGCCCGCCACGGCGATCCGGCGCCGCGCGCCTGGCCAGGCGGCTAGCGTCTCGAGCATCCTCTCCATCGCCAGCGGGTTGGAGTTGTAACTATCGTTGACCAGAACTGCTCCGCCTGGAAGCTCAACGATCTCACCGCGCTGAGGAAGGCTGCCGAGACTCGCCACGGCGCGCTCGAGATCAGCGGAGGGTATGTCAAACAGGCTGGCCGCGGCGACTGCGGCGAGCACGTTCTCAGCATTGTGCCGGCCCGGAAGGTGAAGCTCGAAATCGCACTCCAGCGTTGGCCCCTTGACCCGAAGCCGGCTTCCCCCCGGCCCGGCCTCCTGCCAATCGAGTCCCTGAATTTGAGCTTCGCGCCCAAAACCGAAGGTCACCGTTCGTCCCTGGAAACCGTCCACAAAGCGCCGCACTCGTGGGTCGTCATGATTTAAGACCGCAGTGGCAGGTGGCTTAAGGTTCTCGATCAGCTCACGCTTGGCTCGGGCTATAGAATCGACCGAATCAAAGAACTCCAGATGCACGGCAGCGACGTTGGTCACTACACCCACCTCAGGCTTCGCAATTCGGGCGAGCCGGGCGATTTCACCAGGTGCCGACATCGCTAGTTCCACCACGGCGACTTCGTGGCTGGGCTCGAGCGACAAAAGCGTGAGCGGTACCCCATAGTGATTGTTCAGGTTTCCGGCTGACTTATGCACCACAAAATGGGTGGCGAGCTGTGCGGCAAGGAGTTCTTTCGTGGTTGTCTTTCCCGTGCTGCCCGTCACGCCAATGACGCGCCGTCCCCACTTTTGCCTGACCGCTTGTGCCAGCTGTTGCAGCGCGACGATCGTATCCGGGACGGGGATCAGCCCACTCCGGATGGCCGCCGGCGAGGAGTCGAAAAAAACCTGCTCGACCACGGCGGCCACGGCACCACGATCGAAAGCCCGGGCGACGAAATCGTGTCCATCAAACCGCGACCCCCGTATCGCAAGGAACAGAGAGCCGGGCGTAATAGCGCGCGAATCGATCGAGTAGCTTTGAACCGTGTTCTCTCTCTGCACGGTCGAGGAGCCAAGGACGGTCGCAATCTCGCCGGTCGACAGTTGCATCTCGCTCCTAACGAAAAGCAGTACTAAGTGTCTTCCTTCTTCTCTGTCCGCCCCATCGCGTGCAGCAGTTGACGAGCGACTTCGCGATCGTCAAATGGGATTATCTCATTCTTTAGCACCTGATAAGTCTCGTGTCCCTTCCCGGCAATCAGCACCACGTCACCATCGACAGCCTCCGCCAGAGCTTTGCCAATGGCCGCTCGACGGTCTGCCTCCGTGAGATAGGGTTTGTTTGCCCTCTGCAAGCCTACAAGTGCGTCATTCATGATCCTGATCGGATCCTCGGTGCGCGGATTGTCGGAAGTAAGCACGGCAAGATCACTCAAAGAACCTGCCACCTCCCCCATCAGCGGCCGTTTTGCACGGTCGCGATCACCCCCACAACCGAAAACCACGATCAAACGATTGCGGGTAAGCTCCCGCGCCGTGGTCAGGGCGTTGCGCAGCGCATCGTCAGTGTGAGCATAATCCACGACGACAAGGAAGGGCTGGCCTTCGCTGACACGCTCGAAGCGACCTGGAACCGACTTCAGGTCACCAACGCCCTGTCGTACTGCTTCCCCCGGTATGCCCAATGCTTCCGCGGTCGCAACCGCGGCCAGGATGTTCTCCAGGTTGGTACGTCCGATAAGCGGAGACTCAATCTCCAGTTTTCCTTGCGGGGTTGTCAACGTGGCGCGAACCCCGGTCAGACTTTGGGTGCAGTTCGTCACCTTGACGTGCGCGTCCGACTCTACTCCGTAGGTCACGTAGCGCTTCAGAGGCAGCTCCAACAGCCGCTCGCTCCACGGGTCATCGAGATTGAGAACTGCCAGTTCCGGCGGAGGTGCCCCCACCCCCTCAAAGAGTCGCCTTTTGGCGGCAAAGTAAGACTCGAAGTCCTTGTGGTAGTCGAGATGGTCGCGGGTGAGATTGGTGAACACAGCCGCCAAAAAATGGATTCCCCACACGCGTTCCTGTGCCAGCGCGTGGGAGGAGACTTCCATGATCGCGGCCTTTCCGTCGACAGCAATCAAGTCAGCGAAATAGGACAGCAGGTCGACTGATTCGGGAGTGGTATGGACTGCCGGCAGCGTGCGGTCACCCACGCGATACTCAATGGTACCGAACAGGCCCGGGCGCATGCCGGCCGCTTCGAGGATGCTGTGTAACAGGAAGGTGGTGGTGGTCTTGCCGTTGGTACCGGTAATCCCCACGAGCTGGAGCCGAGCGGCCGGATCGCCGTAGAATACTCGCGCCGCCTCGGCAAGAGCGCGGCGAGCGTGCGGCACTCGCACCCAACAACGACCGGCCAGTTGCGGCGGCGCCGGCCGTTCACTGGCTACCGCGACGGCGCCCCGTTCCAGAGCCTGCTCTACAAAATCGTAACCGTCGGCTTTCTCCCCGCGAATGGCGAAGAAAAGGCTACCCGGCTTGACGCGGCGCGAGTCGTAGGCGAGCGATGTGATCTCGCGCGCAACAAGATCCACGCCCACGCGCTCGCCTGGCGCGCCTCGAACGAGCTGCCCTAATTTCATCGTATACTCGGTCTAACGCGCGAATCGCACCCGGATTTTCGAGCCTGGAATCAACTGGGTTCCAGCGGGAGGGTTCTGTTCCACGGCCAACCCAGAACCGCTGAGGCTCAGCTCTAATCCCTTCTCCTGACACTCCTCCGTTACGCGTCGCACCGCCAAGCCAGCGAAATTGGGCATGATCACCATAGGGCCGCGGTTAACCAAGACCGTAGCATAGGGCTGCGTCGTTGGACGGCTGTCGCTGACCTCCACGTCAGCGAAATCAGCTTCGGGAGGGGAGCCGGCATTCGACTCTTCCGACCTCAGCCCGATCGTCGTGAGCAACGGTTGCGGCTTGAGAGCGCCGGTTCCGGGGATCGGTTGAGTCGAGCGATCCTGCGGGACGTTCAGGTAGGCAAGTGTCTGTTCAGCGACCGATTTGAAGACGGGGGCAGCAACATCGCCACCGTGGTGCGCTCCGACCGGCGAGTCAATGGAGATGAGAATGCTGATGACCGGATGGGAGGCGGGCGCGAATCCAACAAACGAGCTCACGTAGTGCGATTGAGAGTAGGCCCCTGAGGGATCAATCTTCTGAGCGGTACCCGTTTTCCCCGCAGCGCTGTAGCCGTTCAGGCGGGCCAGCTTTCCCGTACCTTCCTCAACTACTGAGGTCATTATCTCCCGCATCGTTTGTGTGGTTCGCTCGCTTACCACGCGGTGACCGCTTGCCGGCCGAATGGGATCGTGTTCTCCACCCCGGAACACCTCGCGAACAATGCGCGGCTGAAAAAGGATACCTCCGTTGGCCACGGCGGAGTAGGCGGTCACCAACTGAATGGGCGTCACCGACACTTCCTGTCCTATGGACATCTCACCGATCGACAGCCCGGACCATCGGCTCGGTGGCTTCAGTAGGCCGCATTCCTCGCCCGGCAGTTCAATCGCGGTCTGCGCCCCAAAGCCGAAGGCTCGCATGTAGCGATACAGCCGTTCCTGGCCCAGACGCAGCCCCAGCTTGATAGCCCCAACGTCGCTGGAATGGATCAGGACCTCCCTCACGGTGAGGGCGCCGAAGTGCTTCCAGTCGTGAATCACATGGCCAGCCAGTACGATGCCGCCCATCTGGCAGTCGACCACCTCATCGGGCTTGGTCAGCTTTTCTTCCAACGCCGCGGTAAGGGTCACCATTTTAAAGGTGGAACCGGGCTCATAGACCCATGCGATGGCGCGGTTCAGGGGGGTAGGCAGGGACGCCTGGTTAGCCTGGCTCGGATCGAAGGCAGGGGAACTGGCCATGGCTAGAATCTCGCCGGTGTTGGGATTCTGTACGATAATCACACCACCCGCCGCGTGCCACTGCTCCACCGTTTCCGCTAGAGCCTTTTCCGCAAATAGTTCGATGTTCTCGTCCAGGGTGAGCACAACATTCTTACCGGGGAGTCCGGTCCGTTCGGTGGATCGAAAAGCGCGAAGTCGAGCGTCGTTGACCAGCATAACCACGCCCGGGCTCCCTTTGACTGCGCCTTCCATGGCGTACTCCAGACCTGCTAACCCGTTGTCGTCCATACCGACGTAACCTAGCACACCCGCCGCAAGTTCACGCTTGGGGTAAGCGCGCTGGGGTTCCTTGTAAAGATAAATGCCCTTCAGGTTAAGGCTGCGTACGCGCTCTGCTTCTTGGTCGGACACCTTTCGTTTGACAAAACAGAAGGAACGGTGCGTGTTCAAGCGCCCCAGCAGTTGTTCACCATCCAGACCTAGGATCGTTGCGAGCAGATTGGCCACCATCCCCCGCTCGAGAATCTCCCCCGGTACGGCGAAGATTGACTCCGCTGCACGACTCATAGCCAAGGGTTGCATCTGCCGGTCGAAGATGGTGCCGCGCTCGGGTGCCAGTTTCACGGTATGCTGCTGCTGTTTCTGTGCGCGGTTGAGGAAGGGAATGTACTGAATGACCTGCAGGTAGTAAAGACGGGCAACCACCGCCAGCATCCAGACGGCGAGGAATCCACCAACGAGCAAGCACCGATGCAGCATCGGTGACTCTTGCTCACCTGCCGACCGAGGCTGCGCGTTTTGACGGATCATGGGGCACGATGCTGAAGACCTGTGGCTAGTGGTTAGTGGCTAGCCACTGGCAACTGACCACTAGCAACTGCCTCTGCTGTTACGGCTCCCGGTGAACGCCAGGCTCGCTGGGCCCCAATTCGTTGCCGCCGGGGCCGGCCGCGGGCAGGACGCGCGCGAACACGGGATCACTCGCCGGAACGGGAGAAAGGGGCCCGATGTGAATCACCTGCTGTGGGGCGGGTGGCGCCAAGCCGAGTTTCTGCCGGGCGTAGGCGTCAATCCGCTGTGGGTCCGCCAGTGAGGCCTCGTCCAGACGGAGCCGGCGGTTCCACTCCTCCAGAGTGGCGCGCTGCGCTTTGAGCTCTTGAATCTGATAACCGTACCGGAGGTGCTGGAAGTGTTGCCGCGCCAGAAGCAAACAAAAAAGGAGAACCAGAATGCCCAATCCGAGGAGACTATAACATTCCTGTCGCTTCTCCGGGTCCACCTCGCGGCGGCGCCGCGAGTTGTCGATTCGCTTCACAAAGTACACGTCCGGGATGGTGGCCCGTCCTCCTGCCCGGCCTGTGAAGTTGTGACGGTATCGTTTCGCCCTTGGTAAGGCTGCGTTGGCCATTTTCTCCGCCATTAGGAGCCGGGAGTCGGACTCGCTCATCCCAGACTTCTGACCTCCTGGTTCTTCCTTCCGGCCTGAGGGATGGAGTTCGGTGGAGGGCGCCGCCTTGAGCCCGTCCCGGTACTTCATCCTTGACCTCAACACTCCTTTGCTGCTTTTTCTGATGCTCGCAACTTGGCGCTGCGGGAGCGAGGATTCGCGAGTACTTCCTCTTCGCTGGGTCGGACCACCTTGCGAGTGAGAACGAGCGCTCTACCCTCGTGTTGCCACCTCTGAAAGGCCTGCTTCACCATCCGGTCTTCCAGCGAATGGAAGCTGAGCATCACCAGCCGGCCGCCGGGAGCGAGCACGGCCAGAGCGTTGGAAAGGAAAGCCGCCAGGTTCTCCAGTTCCCTGTTAACCGCCAAGCGCAGGGCCTGGAAGGTTCGGGTCGCCGGATGAATCTGGTGGAGGCCCGCCCGGTAGGGGATGGCTCGCGACACCACCTGCGCCAGTTCGGTGGTTGTACGAATCGGACGGGCCTTCACAATGGCTCGCGCTACGCGGCGCGAGTGGCGCTCCTCTCCCAACCTAAAAATCGTGTCGGCTAACTCACGCTCGCGGCTCTGGTTCACGATCTGCCCCGCAGTAGTCTGGGTCTCGGAGTCCATCCGCATGTCGAGGGGACCGGAGCGGCTGAAGCTGAAGCCCCGGGCCGCATCCTCCACTTGCTGCGAGCTCATCCCCAGGTCGGCGAGCATGCCGTCTGCGAGAGATAAACCGCTCCTGCCGTGCAGGACGTCGATGTCAGCGAAATTGCCCTGAAGCACGATCAGCTTTTCCTCAAAGCCACGCAAACCCTGTCGCGCATCGTCGATCGCCTTCGGGTCCCGGTCGATTGCAAGAAGCCTTCCACCTCGCAGGCGCTTGAGAATCTCTTCGGTATGTCCGCCAGCACCCATTGTCGCATCGATATAGACACCCTCGGGCCGAACTCGGAGGAGTTCAAGGACCTCACCAGGCATGACCGGCCTGTGAACGATTTTGGATTTTGAGTTTTCGATTTTGGATTCTTCATTACCGAAATTTTCAGATGCCCAACTTGCTCAACTCATCCAGGTCGGCATCCGTGAGCTGGTTGCCTTCGATCTGCTGCTCGCGGAAGCGCTCGTCGTTCCACACGTCCAGATGGTCGAGTTGACCGATCACTGCCACTTCGCCGCGCACCGCCGCGGAGTCCCGGAGTTGCGTGGGAATCAGGACCCGACCTTGAGCGTCGATGCGCACCTGCTGACCAAAGTAATTGGCGCGGTCAAGGAACTTCCTTTTGGGCTTGTGGGTCGACGGCAGCGCTGCGAGCTTCTCTTCCATCTCGCGCCAGACCGGAAAAGGGTAGACTTGGGCGAACTGACCATCCAAACTGGTCACGAAGAAATCCGGACCGTACGCTTCCAACTCCGTCTTGAAGGCGGTCGGAATCTTAAGTCGACCCTTGGGGTCCACGGTTGCCATATGTCTGCCCCGGAGCGTGGCCAGACCTTTCATGAATTTCCTGAACTGCTTTGACCACTTAGATGCACTTCTTGACCACTTTAGGCCACCAACGTCCACAGAGTAACCGTGAACCTCGTTCCTGTCAAGAGGTTTTTTGAGTTTTTTTGCGGTTTTTTTTGGTTTGTCCCCGGACTTCGGGGCTGTAGACCCTATTGTGGTAGCGGCTGCCGCCGACTACCACAGATTGCGGACAACGGCGGGGTGCACGTTAAGCGGTTCCAGATAGGTAGCCAGACAGTTAACAGATTCTCAAACGCCGAGCCCAGGCATTCGGGCTCCGTCAAAGACTTTCGCTTCGGTATCCGGCCGGCAGCTTGCATTCCCGCCCGAGGGGGCGGGCGGAGAAATTCTTCATGGCAATCTATTTAGCCTACTAGTCTGGCGCAGCCTCCACGGTCGGAGCGGGACCCTCAGAACCCGGCAGCAGCCGATTCAGCGACCCCAGGATGTCGCGTTCTTCGGGCGTGAACTGCTTCACCGTCTGGGGGCTGGAAAGGAATGCCTGCCGCTCGTCCGGCGTCATGTCCCGGAGCTGGCGGAAGCCCTGCATCAACTGTTGCTGGCGATCAGGCGGCAAGGCGCGCCAACGCGGAAAGACAGAGCGCAGTTCGTCCCGTTGGCCGGGCGAGAGGCTCTGGAAGATCTCTTCCCGCTGGCGAAAGATGTCCTTCTGTTCGGGGGGCATCGCGTTCCAGCGCTTCAGGTTCTCGCGGATCTGCTGCTGGCGCTCGGGCGGCAGCCGTCGAAACTGCTCGCTCGCCATAAAGCGCTCTTGCTCCTGAGGTGGTAACTCGCGCAGGCGTTGGAAAACGCTGGGGGATGGCTGTCCCTTGGGATGCGGATTCTTGCCCTGTGCCTGGGCGCGCCCTTTGGCCCGGGCGCCCGCAGGCGGCTTCGGCGGGTGAGGCTGCTGCGCGGAGGCCAAGCCCGCCGGAACAAGAAGGAGCACAACGACACTCCAAACCACCAATCGTTGAACCATACGCTCACTCAAACAACTTTACTCGCCGGGCCTGGGAAGCTCCAACAAGACATCGAAGTTCGCCAGCATGTCGTAATCGTCCAGTGTTGCAGCGCCGCCTGCCCTCTCTTCCGCCATCTCCTGTGTGCTCACCTGAGACCGGGCATTCGCCGGGGAGCCTGCCTTCGCGCTGCCGGTCATGTGTGTCAAAGAATCAGGGAGTAAGCCCGGCCGGCGCTCGACTATGACTGCAGACACCACCACCACCATCATTGCTACCAGGGCTGGTGCCATCCATCGACTCCAGCCCAGCCCGGCTAAAGCGCGTCCCCAGAGGCTCGGGAGACTCTCTTCGACTGTGGCGATTTTAGACCGCACTCGCGAGTCAAACCAGGGTGACGGTTCAAGCTGCTGCCACGAATCGAGCACCCTGTCAAGCTGGCGGTATTCCTCCAGCACTCCGCGGCATCTCGCGCACTCCGCAACGTGCCGCCGCACCTCCAGTTTGTCCTGCGCTTCGAGCATCTCCAAGGCGTAGGCAAACAACTGTTCCCGTTCAAAGCAATTTTTCATATCCTCCCCCCCGCGAGCAAAGGCTCAAGGCGGGCACGAAGAGTCTCATAAGCCCGAAACAACAGTGACCTTACGGCGCTCTCCGAGACCTCGAGGATCTTTGCGATCTGGCGATAGTCCACTTCCTGGTACTTGTGCAGGATGACGGCGAAGCGCTGCTTGTCCGGAAGAGCTTCCACAGCGTTGCGGATCATCCGTTCGCGGTCAGCTTGAATCAACCGCTGTTCCACCGTCGGCCTCGAATCAGGCAATCGGGCCACCGCAGGCTCGCCCTCCTGGAAATCTTCACCTAGGGGTCCATGTGCGGCTTCCGCCCGCGACTTACGGTCGCGAATGGCGTTCAAGGCCAGGTTAGCAGCGATCCGGTAAAGCCAGGTGGTAAAGGCGGCCTCGGGCCGGTAATGTTCGCGGGCCCGATACACACGCAAGAAAACTTCCTGGGCTAAGTCTTCCGCCAAAGCCGGGTCCCCCACCATGCGCGAGAAGTAATTCACCAGCGGAGCCCGGTGACGACGCAGCAGGACCTCGAACGACTCCGTGTCGCCCCGCCTAACCCGTAGCATGAGCTCCAGGTCCGATTCGATGGCCATCGCTGCCACACCCTATATAACACCGAAGAGAGTTAATTGTTGCGGCTTTTTCTAGACGACGACTGGCTCCGCCCCTGAGCGGACGCAGGATGCGGCGCATCCCGGTTCGAGCCGAGTTCCCGATCCCGGTTAACTGCCTCGCGGATCTGACATGTCTTCCTATTTTGGGCCTAATTGCGCGCGATATGATAGTTTTATGACGTCGGCTATCGCTTTCACGCACGGGTTAAACTGAGAGGAGCGAGGCATGAAACGACGAGAATTCCTAGAATCATCGCTGGTAGCTTCGGCCATGACCGTGTCGGAAACAGCGGTAGGGAGGACCTCAAACCCAGCCGCCGATCAAAGCACCCCAGAGTACTACGAGCTCAGGCAATACCACCTCCGTCGGGGCCCACAGGTGAAGCTGACGGACGACTTCCTGCGCGAGGCGGCGGTGCCTGCCTGGAAGCGGCTAGGAATCGGGCCCGTCGGTGTCTTCAACACCATGATCGGGTCCGACACGCCGACCGTCTATGTGCTCATTCCGCACTTGTCTCTGGACTCCGTAGCCGCCACCACCGCACGTCTCCAAGCGGATCCGGAGTATCAGCGCGCGGGCGCAGCTTTCCTCAACGTGCCTTCCACGGACCCCGCCTACGTTCGGATGGAAAGCGCGCTGTTGTTAGCCTTCGAGAGCATTCCTAGGCTCGAAGTCCCGCCCGGGGTGGCGGAGAATCGGGCGCGCATTTTCGAGTTGCGGACCTACGAAAGCCATAGCGAAAGGGCGCATCTAAAGAAGGTGGAGATGTTCAACAACGGTGAAATCGCCATCTTCCGGCGCACTGGCTTGCGCCCTGTTTTCTTTGGCCGGACGCTGATCGGTTCCAAGCTGCCGAACCTTAACTATATGCTGACCTTCGACGACATGGCGGCACACGACAAGAACTGGGCGGTCTTCCTTGCCGACCCGGAGTGGAAGAAGCTCAGCACCAGCCCTGGCTACACGGACGGGGAGATTGTATCGAACATTAGCAATGCCTTCCTTACGCCCGTGCCCTATTCCCAACTGTAGAGTCAGGTGAGCCCACCATCCTCGCTCGGACGCGGAAACGAGGATGCTGACAATTCTTAGGGAGAGGTGCGGGGCGAAAACCTTGGCTTTGCCGCCATTCCCTCAGAAACGGTTAAGCACCTCGGAGACGAAAACTTATTGACAGATTAGCCGGCCGCGCGTAATGTATACACTTTAGTCCAGTTTCAATTTCCGTAGCAAGGTTGTGGCGTGCCGGCGTGAAGGGAAGGGGGGCCAAAGCTTACTTGCGACTGAGTTGCAACTAAAGACTTATGAAGGAAAACCTAAGGCGCTGCTCGCTACTTCAAGCGCTCTCGTCAAGGGGCTTCCGACTCACATCGCAACGCCGAGCCTTGATCGAGACAATCCAGGAAGCCAACGACCATCTTGACGCTGCCGCGTTGCTGAGGGCGGCCAAGCAACGGAAAGCCGATATCAACCGTGCCACGGTCTATCGAACCCTGGAACTGCTGAAGAGGCTTGGGCTAATTGATGAGTTGGATCTTATGCACCTTGAAGGCGAAAAGCATTATTACGAAGCTAGGCCTCGTCGGGATCACCTCCATCTGGCCTGTTATAAGTGCGGGGCCATCATGGAGTACACCACTCCAACCCTGGAGCGACTCAAGGACGAAATAGCCCGACACAACCAGTTTCAAGTTGGGGTGATTCGTTTGGAGGTGGGGGGGTGGTGCCAACAGTGCCGCCTGAAGTCCGGGACAATCCGACGGAGCTCAATGGCCCCGGGCCGCGGCATACACGGAACCGAATGAGCGTGCAGATCCTAGGCTAGCAATTTGCTGGGGAAGGGCGTCGATCGTGCTGAGCATGGCGAAGCCCGCCTGGGCTGTATCTTATTGAAGTCAACGAGAAGCAGATGCTTCTCCCGCATTCGGGATCAGGATGACGGTCGCTTTCTCAGCAGTTGTTCGAGTTAAAGAAGGTTCCCGCGACTAACCTTTTTGGCGAAGGGCCGTGGGAACCCTCGTGATCGACAACCCGGAGGGCTGGCGACCTTGTCTAATTCTAAGGTCGCCAGCCAGGGTATTTCAATGCAAAAAGGAGACCCATGGCCGCGGGGCGCCAATTCATCCGACGACTCTTCCTCACCAGTCTCTCCTCCCTGGCTTTCGCAGGCTTTCCCCGCCTCGTAAGGGCCGACAAGCCCTACTTCGTCACCTATGACGCTGAGATGGAGGAGCCTGGGAACCTCGAGATTGCATTTAACCCTGTCCTCGGCCTGCCCCAAAAGGGTCAGCGTTTTTGGGCCGCGTGGACAGAATTCGAGTATGGCGCCAAGGGTTGGTGGACGACCGAATTCTACCTAGATGGCCAAAGCACTCAGGGGGAGAGCACCATCTTTACGGGCTTCCGGTGGGAAAACCGCTTTCGACCCCTGGCAGGCCGGCACTGGATCAATCCCGTGTTCTACCTGGAATTTGAGGACATCAACGGCGCTGACAAGACCTTGCTCGAGGTAGTGAACCACGATTCGGTGGAGGACCTGGCCGTTCCCAACGACCAGGCTCGCGCCAAAAAACAACGTGAGGTCGAAGCCAAGCTGATCCTGTCCAGCGATTACAAGGGATGGAATCTCTCCGAGAACTTTATCAGTGAGAAGAACCTGACGAATGCGCCCTGGGAGTTCGGCTACGCGGTAGGTGTGAGCCGCTATCTGGCGCTGGCCGCGTCCCCACGGGCCTGCAGCTTCTGCCGTGAGAACTTCCGCTCTGGCGTTGAGTTCTACGGGGGCCTCAGTACCTGGTATCAATTTGGGTTCTCAGGGACGTCGCAATATATGGGCCCCTTCCTGGTTTGGAACCTGCCTAACGGTACAACATTGAAGATCGAGCCTACGTTCGGACTGAATCAAAACAGCGCACGAACGCTGATACGTTTCGGGTTCTCCTACGAGATACCGCGCTTCGACCGTTTGATCAGGAAGTGGTTCCGATGATTTTGATTTATCCCGAGGATGCAGCTCGAACTGCACCTAGCAGTGGAATGTCATGTCGCGAAAGGCACAGAATTCTCAGGCGCCGAGTACTTCAGATTGCCTTAGGTGGCTTTGTCCTAACCCCCCTCTTCTTGCTCGCGGCGGGTCCACGCAAGAGTGATGATGGTCCAGCGGCGCAGTTGAGCAAGGCTCCGCCCAGCGCGCGATTCCTACAGAACCCCTTTGCCGGTCAAGTGGAAGCTATCGAAGCAGGTCACAAGCTTTTCCAGCAGCACTGCGCCCAATGCCACGGTCCGGATGCCCGGGGCTTGGGGCACGCTGCGGACCTTCACTCATTGGTCATTCAGGATGCCCAGCCCGGAGTCTTATTCTGGGCGTTGGGAAATGGCAGGATTCGCAAGGGCATGCCGTCCTGGTCGCAGATGCCGGACGGGCAACTCTGGCAGATCGTTACGTACTTGAAGACGCTAAAATAAATCGATTCGAACCTCAAGAAGCCGGGTAGCGTGGACCTCCGTTATAGAAGGTCCGCGGTTCTTAACTCGCATTAGCTGGAACGCAATCTCAAGGCAAGAACCGCGGACCTTCTATAACGGCGTCGGCTTTGTCAAGGCTTTTTTAGCCACACTTCCGCCGCCGCGTGCCGGGCGCGGGGTCAAGGGCGATCCGGCGCTTTGTGCCGGATCGTTCATCGAAGACCCTTGACGCCGCGA
>DATJKY010000795.1:0-1541 GCA_035490955.1 Terriglobia bacterium
CGGACGCAGGCGCAACGCCGAGTGCTGGTCATCGAGAACATCTATTGAAGAGAACTGACCACGGATATCACGGACAACACGGATAAATAAAAACTGGTTCTTCGCGTACTCGTGTGGGTAATTTTCAGCACTTTGGCAGCATGCAGGTGAGGATTTTCAGACGGAGGTACTCCTCATCCCGGAAGCCGTAGGCGCGTCGCTGGATGGTCCGAATCTTATTGTTCAGACCCTCCACGAAGCCCAAGGGGACTTTGTTCTCCTGCTGGCAATAGGCCGCAATGCCGTCCCAGTGGGCCTCGATCATCCGGGCAAACTTCCGGTAGGGCTCCAAACGCTGCCAGCGAAGGCTGTCCTGCCACTGGTCGAAGAAGTCGCGGGCCAATGCCGCACGGGAGAAGTTCCACAGCAACCCGAACGACTCCTTGAGGAGATAAGCCTTGTTGAGTCGTTTGTTGGCCTTGAACAGCAACTTCAAGGCTTTTCGCCCCCGCGTCGTGAGGTTCTCCCAATGCGACAGCAGCGTGTACTTCTGCCCCTTGATGAAGCGACGGTTGTTCCCCGACAGACGCGCGTATTCCCGCTTGCGCACCTCGTCCAAGGCCTTGCCCAGATGACTCAAGACGTGGAACTTGTCGTACAGGATGGCGGCTTGCGGGGCATTCCCCTCCTGGAGGGTAGAATGGCGGAACGGCTTCCACATATCCATGACCGCCAAGCGGATTCCCCGGCATTTCGTCGGTCCCAGCCAGGTGAAGAATTCGTCCAGGCTCGCCTCGGAGCGGTCCTGGCCGCCAAACCAGATGGGGCGACCCCGCTCCAAGTCGCTGACTACGATGCGGTAGCGATGCCCCTTGGCGATGGAGATCTCGTCGATGCCGATCACCCGGGGGGCGGGCGTGGTGGCGCGACGCAGCTGCTCGCGCATGTACTGCTTGTCCAACTCCTTGACGGTGTGCCAATCGAGGAACAGTTCCTCGGCCACCTCCTTGACCGTGGTTTGGCAGCAGCGTCGGCCCACCCAGAAGGCGAAACGCTTGGTATACAGCGGGTTGTCGGCGAGCCAGTCCAGCCGTTCGCGTTTCACGCCGCCACACCGGGAGCAATGGACCCTGCGTGCCGAGAAGCTAAGGTAGACACGTTTGTCGCCACAAGACAAATCGCGGACGCGGCGTGGCCGCTTGTCGTAGTAGACGCGGAAGGTCTGTCCGCAGACCCCGCAGAGCGTTTTTTTCGGCGGCGCTGTAGCGAGATGACCACGGCGAGGGGATCGCCGAAGACACCTCGGAGCTTAGCCCGGGGGACGAAGCCGGGAAAGCGGTAAATGTCCAGGAGTCGCTTGAGTTTGGCCATCCGCGCATCGTGACAAGTTCTCCGAGGTGGAGGAAGTCCGATTTCGTCGGAAAAAGCAGGGAAAAGTCGGCCTCAGGCATGGGAAGTTACCCACACGACTTCACGAAGAGCCCGTAGGGGTAATTCCTGCTCTGATTCTTCCCCGGTTCGGCGCCAACATTCCGTAGAGGGCACAGTTGGAGGTGTACTAT
>DATJKY010000796.1:0-3444 GCA_035490955.1 Terriglobia bacterium
TTGGCCGGTTGCTGCCGTTGCAGAATGGGTAAGTTTTGCAACGTGAGCGGAAGGCAATAAAATCAAGGCTTCTTGTGTTTCAAATCTCTGTCTCAAAATTCTCTCCACCGCCCTCGGCGTGGAAGAACCCCACATAGGTAAGGGCCTTCGGCTGCGTTGATCGACACCTAGCGGTCGGATTTCTCCTGCTGTCTGGCTTTGATTTCTCTTCATCCCATTCTCCTTTTCAACACCCCTCTTCTCGCGGGCACGGCGAGCTGGGAAAGACGCCTGCGCGCTGGCGGCACTGCGGGCTTCTGCTTCGGCTACGCCGCCCTCCGGGTTTGCGGTCCCCCCAAGAAACAAAGCGATAAAGCGAAGTTTCTTGGTTCCCCCGCAAAAAGCAGCCCTTGGCCTGGCGAGCAGGCCCCACTCGCCTTGGGGTGCCCCGCGAGAAGACGGGCGCAGAAAAGGAGAAAAAGTACATGATCGAGGAAATCAAAGCCAGACAGACAAATCAAGAGCAATCCAAGCAAGTAGGTTTGGGTCAGGATGGCGCAGGGGTTGCCCTGAGGGACGCTGACAGAAGGCCCATGGTGTTGAAGAGGCCCTTGACCGGATAACCCACTTGCTCATGGACCTGGAGTGGATTCGGAACCACTGTGCAGCGGCGGAGGAAACTGGCGGCAGGCGTGGTGGAGTTCGAGACCTACATTCGCAACAGTCAGGAGTCCATCCCGAACTACGGTGAGCGATATCGGCAGGGAGAAACGATCAGCACGCCATTCGTCGAATCGACGATTAACCAGGTGGTGAGCCGGCGGTTCGTCAAGCGGCACCAGATGCACTGGACGCTACGCGGGGCGCACCTGCTGTTGCAGACCCGGACGAAGGTCCTCAATGACGAACTGGAAGATGTGTTTCGGCGATGGTACCCGCTATTCCGAGTCCAAGCGAAAGCTGCCTGACCCCCGGGTTTCTGCTGCTCTCCACATTCCGATTTAGACGATTTCACGATTTCGCATGCCACGATTTCACCACGATTTCACGTTGACAAGCGACCGATAAAATAATAGATTTCACGATGCGCAGTGAGGCGCAGAATGCTCCCTTAGGTTCGAATACTCGCGATATCGAGTGTGGAAGGTCACCTTCCCTGTATCCGCACGGAGTGGGCTCCTTTTGCCAGACTCCGTCTGCCCACTTTCTGATTCAAAACGAGGCTGACCATGTTGATAGCTCCGCGATCTCTGCGATTAACCGGTTCTCACGGCTTGCGATACTGGCTCCCGCTTCTGGCTGTCCTCATTCTTCTACTTGATCCCAAGAAAGTTTGGGTACAGCTCTGCAGGGGCTCATTGGCGATTGTCGCCGACGCTCCTTTTTGCGACAAGGTTGGTCACAACTACCAACTACCCTCTGCGAGCCCCGCCATCGGAGCAGGAAATATCAGCTACGCACAGCCCCTGGACCTCTTGGGGCCCGTCCGCCCGCTCTTGTTGGGAGCTTTCGAGGTCCAAGACCCTTTGAGTCTCGCAGAGAGCAGCGCGGTGACGGGCGTGGCGACCATTGGCAGCGCCCCACGCCGTTCGTTAAACTCCATCCTCGCGGCCTTCTTCGCCGCCAACCGGACGAGCGCCCTAGCCGATCCGCCCAACGGGCCTCTCAGCATAGGCACTCAGGGCCACCCCGTCCAGCTCGCTTGGTGCGGGACCGAGTACCAGGGCAATCGCGTTTATGACTGGTCGAAGTTTGACACCTACGTCTCCCAAGCGCCTGCGGTAGCCGGGGACAGCACTACGGCAAGCATCATCATCACTTTGGGGCTGACACCGGCATGGGCTCTGTCGAATCAGGCGACATGCACGAAGGCCCCTTTTTACGGCGGCCCCGCGAACACGTGCTGCACTGACCCGCCAGACAACAACACAGACTGGACCAACTTTGTGACTGACATCGTAAATCGCTATAACAATACAGCCGGTCTTAGACATATAAGGTTTTATGAGATCTGGAACGAGTGGACAAACCAAGGGAATAGCGCTTACTGGACAGGGACTATAGCACAGCTCGTTACTTTGGCGCAGCTCGCTTATCCCATCATCAAAGGCGATTCACATTCTCTCTGCCTGGCCCCAAGTGTCTCTGGGAAGTTTGAGTCTGTTAGCGATAATGAGCCTTCCAAGATGGCTCAGTATCTCGACGCCGGCGGAAGCCAGTACGCCGATGGGCTCACTTGGCATGGCTTCAACGGGGATAGCCATGCCAATCCATTTCCACTGCCTACGGATAACTGCTCATATATCGGTTGCCGTGGGAGCGTAAGCACGCAGATTTCAGTGGTGCGGTCAGTGGCGGACAACCACGGAATGGTGGGCAAGCCACTCTATGACACCGAAGGGGGATACATGTTAGGAACTTGCGACAACTTCGAAGGTGGCGGGTGTAATGGGAACGTTCACTCCGCGTGGATTGCGCAATGGCTTTTGTTGCACGCCGGACTCAGTGCCGTATCCAATGTGCTCCATGCCTCCTTTTTTACGTGGGGTACGTCGGACGGCTATTTTGAGGGGACGAGCGCAGGTACCTTGGGACCAGCTGGGACGGCTTGGAACCAGGTATATGCTTGGACCTCCGGCGCACTACCCCGGGGGGCGTGTTCGGTGTCCGGGACGACTTGGACATGTAATTTCCTGCAGCCGGGAGGCCACCGGGTGGAAGCCATCTGGGACTCTTCTCAGACCTGCTCCTCCAGCAGTTGCACGACAGCCAACCAAAGGGTTCCCTCGATTTATACACAGTATCTGGATATCCAAGGCGACCCGCCCACAACAATCGTCAACCGTACTGTACCGGTAGGACTGCAGCCAGTCCTTTTGGAGTGATCGTCCGGGTTGGGCTTGAGCTTGAACACCACGCCGCACGACTCGCTAGGGCACGTTGTGGAAGCGCCTTTGGTCGTCGTGCCATCGAGATTGCCGCGCCGCATCGAGGACAGCCCCGCCTCTGGATTGCCCCGTCCGCGCCGCCTGTAATTCTGTAGAGCACGCTTTGCGTCCAGGTCCCGTCCGGGTTGGGCGCCACCTTGAACGCGACGCGAGTCCGTCGGCGCCGTCCGCGCCTGTAAAGGTCAGGAGAGTCGCCGCCTTTGCACCATGTGCACCACATTCTGCTTGACAAGCCTGGAAAGGATAAGCTAGTCTCTGAGGCTAGGGCTCTTAGCGGTGACGAAGGGTAACGTTGAACCCGGAACGATGAATCTCAGGGGGAGGCAGCAAGCGACGGGCCGCCCCGTCGCCGGCGCTGCATGACACAGAAACTCGCCCCGTCGCTCTTTCGAAAGCTCAATCCTAAGTGGTTTGTTTCCAACCAACCTCCTGAGGAGGGCAGCGACGAAGAATCTGCTCTTGAAGGTGAAGGAGGAGCGGATGCTTCGCTACGCTCGCCGAACTCGACATTGTCCGC
>DATJKY010000797.1:0-1525 GCA_035490955.1 Terriglobia bacterium
GCCGATCTCGGTCGCTATGTCCTGAACCGCGGGAATAGATGGAAGGGCCTTGTAGCCAACAGTCGCGTTGAAGCTGCCGTCACCAGCATACATCGCAAGGCTCAAGAGAGGCGACTGCGACTGCCCAATCGGCGACACCTTAACTTCCCACACCCCCACTAACGGCTTTTTCGCAGCCGGTTCCCCGACCAGCATAGCCGAATTAGGTGTTTCGAGTCTTGTGCCTTTCACCTCACTAGTGGTACTGAACAGCACGTTGGAGTCGGCATCCAAAAAGTCCACCTGGGCATGGCTCGTGTACTCGTCGCCCGATTCGGACAAAACCAAGGTTTCCTGAACTCGCTGGAATCCGGCCCCTTCGCCTGCGTTCCGCATCACGGCGTAGAAGGTCAGGCGGAACTCCCTGTCGCCCGTGGCGGCCCAGCGCCCGTACCCGGGGCCGAGCTCGGTGACAACGTCCTGAAGCGCAGAGACAGCTGGAAGTGCTTTGTATCCAACGCCCGTTGTGAAGCTGCCGTCACCACCAAACATCGCAAGGCTTAACAGAGGCGACTGCGACTGCTCAACCGCCGCCTCCTTCACTGCCCACACCCCCACTAACTGCTTCTTGTCAGCCGGCTGTCCGAGGAGCATAGCCGGAATGAGCATATACACGGCACTCAAGGCGATAAATCTGCTTTTCGTATAGCCTCTCTGCCAGGTTTCGGGCTCAAATCGAGAACCGTGGCGCCTCAAATGTAGTTTAGTATGTTAAAGTATTTCGCGGAAAACAATATCGCTCTCTTAACTGGCCTGCTTCGGCCGCTTGAACCGCGCTGGCTCGACCGGTTTAACACTCCTGCGCAAAGGATTTGGCAGAAAAACCTGCCCGGTGGGGCCCGCCCAGCCAATCGAGGTAAAGGGCCATGACAAAACCGTAAGCGGGTACGGAGAAAATCAGCGGCCCTGTCCGAGCTCCATTTTCTTGATGTTGGTAGTTCATAATCTTTCTCCGAATCATTTAGGCTGCTAGCAATTCATTTGTTAGTGCGATCGGCGCCACCTCTTCAGATTCGATGCTTCCAGATAAAAAGTCTGAGACCGTCTCTTCGTGGTTTCCTGCAAAGTTGATCGAAAGCCGGCTGGCCAAAAGCAGGCTGGTGAGGAACAGCACCGCTGCTCGAAGCAAGGTATAACCTGCTCCAGCTATCGTAGCTGCCGAACCCCAGATGACTCCCCCAAGCGCCATAGCCCCCTGCGAGATCATGATGACCATGGCGTTCAGGCGTCCTCGCGCCCAAGTCGGTATCGTGCGCTGCGCCGCCACCCAGAGTTCGGAAGCTGACAGTGTCCATCCCACTCCAGCCAGCGCCGCGACAACGAAGAATAGCTCAGTCTGGCGAAGAAACGCCATGAACACGTAAACCAAGGCAAGCAGCGAATTTGCCAAGAAGGCGAGACAATCGGACGAGAAGCGAGCCCTGAGCCAAGGGATGATGAAGACGGCTCCGAGAACTGATCCAGCGCCCATGCTCGTGAACAACAA
>DATJKY010000798.1:0-6724 GCA_035490955.1 Terriglobia bacterium
GGCAAGGCGGACGTCGTCGAACTTGACCCCTCCGACGCCCGCCGCGCGCAGCAGGAAGGCAAGAGGGTATGGATCTCAGCGCCTGTGGATCTTCTCTTCCTCCGCTTCGATCTCAACAGGCCTCCGGTTCAAGATCAGCGCTTGCGGGAAGCGGTTGCTGCTTCCATCGACCGTCTCGCCATTCAGAAGGTCCTGGCTCAGAGCTATGGCGAGGTCGCCGGCGGAATCTTCCCGCAATGGCTGAGCGGCTATTCATTTCTTTTCTCCACTGCCATGGAACTGAATCGTGCGCGCGAGTTGGCCCGAGCGATGCCCACACCACCGACGCTTAAGCTGGGATATGATCCCAACGATGCCTTGACAAGCCAGATTGCGGAGCGGATTGCCGTGAACGCGCGCGACGCGGGCCTTACTCTGCGGGTGGCACCCTTGCCTCTGGGGTGGCTACGCATGCCCGATACCGGGACCGACGCGCGCGTCGAGCGTGTGCGCATCGGTGGCCCCACCCTTGGGGCGGCCGTCCGCCAAGCCACCTCGAAGCTGGGGCTCTCGACAGAGGCTGACACCGATAGTCCCGAGCAGGTGTACAGCGCCGAGCGGAAACTCGCTGGTTCTTTCACCGACGTCCCGCTGCTGTACGTTCCTGAACTGGTCGGTCTCGCTGCCCGGGTGAGGGGTTGGTCGCCCACCACTTGGGGTGACTGGCACCTGGAAAACGTCTCTCTCGAGGCGGAGCAGCCGTGAGCTTCCGCGCGAAATTGCTCTTTGTTTTCGCCGCCACGGTGGCTCTCGCGGTCGGCCTGGCGGCATGGATCGTCTCCTCTTCGATGCGGGATGCGTTCGAGCGGCTCGATAGCCAGAGGACCGCTGCGTTGGTCGCTCAGTTCCGGCGCGAGTTTGCCCGGCGCGCCGAGGAAGTCAGCCGGCGCGTGGAAGGTGTCGCCAGCGCAGACGAGACTCTGCGCATGGCAGTTGACATTGGCCAATCCGCGCCCGACTACTCCCCGTACGTAGATCGCGCGAAAGGGCTTGCCGCCGCCTATCAACTCGATTTCCTCGAGGTGATCGCGGACGACGGGACCATTATCTCGTCGGCGCAGTGGCCGGCGCGCTTCGGCTACAAAGAAGCGTGGGTCACGGAGCCGCCGGCCGACAAGGATTGGGCGGCGCAAGCTGCCTTTCTGAAACGCGAAGACCTCGCCGCCGGCGTTGCCTTGGCCTTGATGACAGTCCGGGTGGTGGGCGTCAGCGACCATAAACTCTACATCGTCGGTGGAAGACGCTTAGACCGGGAGTTCTTGGCTTCGCTTGTCTTGCCCGCAGGGATGAGGGCCCTGCTTTACCAGAACGTAGGGGGCAGCGCTAGCCCGGGACCGAACGCGTTTCGGCCCGACAGCACAGATACGGCTGCGGCTTCGGTGGTGGACGCGTCGGGTCCCCTCCCCCAAGCCCCAAAGCTCATGCCCTACATATCCCGGATGGAACGCGAGCAGGACGAGTCCTCCTTCAGCATCGCGTGGACCCCTGACCCGTCTAGCGCCGAGACCTTTCATGTGATTCCTTTGACTGGGCGCAACCAGGAAGTCCTGGGCATGTTTCTGGTAGGAACTTCGCGCCGTGAGCAGGTGGTGTTGGAGCGGCGCATTCGCTGGGTTGCCATTCTGGTGGGCGGGACAGGAATCGCTTTGGGTGTGATCCTCACCGCTTGGATCGCCGGACGTGTGACGCGGCCGGTGGAGTCGCTGGCGGCCGCCGCGCGACAGGTGGCGGCGGGAAACTGGACGGTGCGGGTCAACCCCGGATCCGGCGATGAACTTGGCCAACTGGCGCGCGCCTTCAACCTGATGACTCAGCAACTGATAGAGCAGCGTGAGCGGCTGGTGCAGGCGGAGCGTGTGGCGGCGTGGCGCGAATTGGCGCGGCGCCTGGCGCACGAGCTGAAAAACCCCCTCTTCCCCCTTCAAATAACCGTGGAGAATCTGCTGCAAGCGCGCGCGAGCGCGCCCGCCCAGTTTGACGAGGTTTTTCGCGAAAGCACCTCGACCCTGCTCGCCGAACTTGCTAACCTGCGGACCATCGTTGGAAGATTCAGCGACTTCGCCAAGATGCCGGCCCCTGATTTTCAGACCGTCGACGTCAACGAGGCAGTGCGACGCGCGGTGAAGCTCTTTGAAGCCCGGCCCAACGCCTCACTGGAATCGGCAGTCTCCATACAGATGGACCTGGAAGACAAGGTACAGCCGATCCGGGCCGACCCTGACCTTTTGCACCGCGTCCTGCAAAACCTGATTCTGAACGCCTTCGATGCGATGCCCTCGGGCGGCACGCTGACTCTTCGCACGCGAGCCGCCGCCGACGGCGTGAGCCTCGAGGTCTGTGACACCGGCAAGGGACTCACCCAAGAAGAGTGCGAGCGACTGTTTACGCCCTATTACACTACCAAGCAATACGGCACCGGCCTGGGGCTGGCCATCGTGCAGTCGGTCGTCAGCGACCACGGTGGCAGGATCTCGGTGGAAAGCCAGCCTGACCAGGGCACGACTTTCCTGATTGACCTGCCCGCGCGGCCGACGACCGAAGACGGAAGGAAGGCGGCGTCGCAGTGCGGACTATGAAGCCCCGCCCTTCCGAGGCCGCGACTCCAAGATCCACATGTCAAAATACCAGGGAAGGCAACTGCTATGGCGCCCGCCAAAGCCCATTTGTTGATCGTCGATGACGAGGCCAACACGCTCGCCTCGCTCTCCCGCGCCTTTCGGCTGGCCGGCTATGAGGCGACGGTGTGCGACTCGGCCACCCGCGCGCTGGAGTTGGTCAAGAGCCGGCCTTTCGACCTCATCCTCTCGGACGTGGTGATGCCCGAGAAGGATGGCCTCTCCCTCCTGGAAGATTTAAAGAATCTGGAGTTGCCGACGCCGGTGGTGATGATTTCCGGCCAGGCGCACATCGAGATGGCAGTCCGCGCCACACGCCTGGGCGCCGTCGACTTTCTCGAAAAGCCACTCTCCACCGAGAAGTTGTTGCTCACCGTCGAAAATGTCCTGCGGTTGAGGCGGCTGGAGGAAGAGAACCAGCAACTGCTCGGTCGCTTAGGAAAGCACGAGATCATCTGGTCGGGCGAAGCCATGCGCCGCGTGACGGCGCAGATCGCCCGGGTGGCCGCAAGCGAGACCCGTGTGTGCATCCTGGGCGAGACAGGCACGGGCAAGGAACTGGCCGCGCGTACCTTGCACGAACTCAGCCCCCGCCAGGCCGGCCCCTTCGTGACCTTGAACTGCGCGGCCGTCCCGGCGGAGCTGATTGAATCGGAACTCTTCGGGCATGAGAAGGGTGCCTTCACCGGCGCCGGAGCGCGCCACCTGGGAAAGTTCGAGCAGGCGCATCGCGGTACACTTTTTCTCGACGAAATCGGCGACATGCCTCTCCCCATGCAGTCCAAACTGCTGCGCGTGCTGGAAGAAAATGAAATCGAGCGTGTCGGCGGTGACCGCCCCATCGCGGTCGACGTGCGCATCGTCGTCGCCACCCACCGCAACCTGGAAGATCTCGTGAGCCAGGGCAGGTTCCGCCAGGACCTCTACCACCGCGTCTACGTCTTCCCTCTCTTCCTTCCTCCCCTGCGCGAGCGCCGGGAGGACATTGCTCCGCTGGTCGATCATTTTGCCCGCCAAATCGCCGCCCAGAATGGGTGGAAACCCACGGCCTTCACACCTGAAGCCCTGGAGGAGCTCAAGCGATACCCGTGGCCAGGAAACGTACGCGAACTGCGCAACGTGGTGGAGCGGCTCCTCCTGCTCTCGACCGGTGATGCCGTCGACGCGGCCGTCGTGCCTGCCGCCCTGCCCCAGTCGAGCGCCGCCACGGGCAGCGCCGGCTCGTCCCTCGGCGGAACTCTGGCCAGTCGAGTTGAGGCTTTCGAGCGGGAAACGATCCTTGCCGAGTTGCGCCGACAGCAGAACCACATCACCCGCACCGCCCAGTCGCTGGGCCTGGAGCGCAGTTACCTCTACAAGAAGTGCCTCCAGGTGGGGATCGACCTGCGCGCCCTGCGACAGCAGGAGTAGTCGCCGCTCCAAGCGAAGAAGAAACCTGTGAAGCGTTGTAGAGCCTACACAACTTGGGCTAGAACAGCGCAGTGAGCGGATCCTACCGGTTTCTTGTGGGCGCCGGATTTGGAACGAAAACGGGCATTGCGGGAAGTGAGGCCATGGGGAGAGGCATGTCGCCGATAGCGAACCACTTGATCGGCCCCGAGCCTCCTGCCAATCTTGATGGGTCAGGTTGCAATTTTGCATGAGAGATTCGTCGGGCCGGGCGTCGGAGGGTTACATTCTCGACGAGTAGGATGTACCTAGGTCTTGCGGACTTCATCTTCTTTGCCCTTTCTTTTGGGCAGTCTCCCGGAGTACGGCGCGCCAATGCCACGCAAGTTGAATTCCGATACGGCGCTGGCGACCGTCCGGCTGGGGTGCCGGCGCGCGATGGGTTCTTCGAGCCAGTGATAGACAGACTCATACACGCTTCCGACCCAGCAACGTGCGATCAGAGTGGGGTCCATCGGGGGCAGAGTCGAGCACAGCTGAATGAGGGCTTTCTCTACAGATCGGGCGTGGCTATCCACAATCCTTCTCCGGATCTGCTCCAGGCGGGCGCCAAGGCCGGATGACTCGACGATGAGAATCCGCGCTTCTTCCGGATTCTCTGCCATGAACAAGACAAGCCGTTCAACAGCGGCCCTCATCTGGTGTAGAGGGTGCTCCCCAGCGACGGCAATCGCCGCATTCAAGGCTTCAGCGATTCTTTCGCCCAACCTTTCGAGCGCTGCGGCGAAGACATCCTCCTTGTTTCTGAAGTAAAAGTAGAAGCTCCCGGTTGAGCTCCCGGATGCCTTCACGATCATGGGCACGGTAGTGGCGTGGTAGCCGTGCTTGCCGAAGAGCTGGATAGCGGTCTCAAGCAGTTTGGTGCGATGGGCTTCTTTACGCCGCGCTATTTTAGGCGTGGTCCGGTAGACCATGCACCGTCACCTCCAATCCTTGGCGAAAGTTCGCGAAGCGCGGGGTAAACCCTAGTTCCCGCTTGATCTTTTGATTCGCCAATGCCTTGGGTGTGGTGAGAAGACGAAGAGCGTGGCGAGTCAGCACCGGCTCCCTGCTGGCAATACGGCTTAGGAGTTGGTGGCCAACCATGTAGACGTGCGCTAGGGGTAAGGCAGGAACACAGGAGGAGGCGTGCCCAGAAGGTCTCCGAGATAGCGGACAAACGAACGCCACGTCGTCGGCTCATTGTCGGCCACATTGTAGATCGAGACACCGCTTGGAGCACGTTCCAGGGCGCACAAAAAAGCGATCGCTACGTCCTCCACGTGTATAAAACTCACGGTCACACGCCCTGATCCGGGACAGGGACAGAAACCCCGTTCGAGCCGCGTTGCCAACTCGCACAGAAGGCGGCTTTCGCTCCCATACACCTCGCCGATCCTGAGAATGACCACGCGGCAATTCGGTAAGTCTTCGGCCATCTGAACGAGAAGACCTTCGATGGCCAGTTTGATGTGCCCGTAGGGGATCACCGGGCTGGTCAAGCTCGTTTCCGTGGCTAAGCCATCTACGTGGCCGTACACTTCAGCCGCACTGGCAAAAACCCAGTCCTTCACGCCCTGGTTGACACCCCACTGGATAAGGTTGCGAGCTATCAGAAGGTCGGCACGCTCCAAAGCTTGCCTTCCAGCACCCGCGTAGCCGCCGGCGAGGTGCAGAATCGATGTGACAGGCGGCACGTCATCCAGAGGGAACCGTAGGTCGTGTTGGAACACGCCCTCAGCCTCCGGCAAGGGTGGCTTGCGAAAGATGCGTGTGACTGAATAGCCTGCCTTCCGGGCGGCTTCAGCCACTCGGCTTCCGATCAACCCGCCCGCTCCAGTGATGAGAACGGAATTCACGGCTGACCATTGTGCGAACGCACGACTGTTACCTTGACGTCCTGTTCCCAGCCTCCCATCTCCTTCAGGATCTGTTCCCCCTGGGCTGCGCCCACACGGCGAAACAGAGCCGCATAATGAGGGAAGGGTTGCTTGGTGTCCAGCGAACCTAAACTCTTGACCTCGAAGAGCAACACAAAATCGAACGGCTGGGCCGGGAGTGCGGCTTCAAAGTAGGAGAACCTCGTGATGCCTTCACTCTTGGAAATAGCTTCTTGAATGGAAGGGAGTATCTCCTTTTCGAAATCGGCCAGCCACAGCTCGGCGGTCCCGGGTTTGCACCTGATTTGGACCATGATTGCTGGGGAAGAAGTAGGCGACTGAGCGGGCAAAGCTTCGGCAAAAAACAAGGCAACGAGGATGAACAACGGCGCGAGCTCAATGTAGCGGCCGTCAAGGACTCTCGGTTTCATATGGAACACGGGCCACCTCCTCAAATCAAGAATAGAATGACACGTCGTTTTATGATTGGCAAGAGGAAAATGAGCCTTGTGTGTTGGGATTTTGAGGACACACAGCCCGATCGCTGGGCGTTCGGCGTCTGGGATTCGACTTCGAACACAGAACTATGACCTGGGCAAGGTAGCGTGCTTGCCAGCAGATCCTCCGCAGGCAGACATTTCTGGTCTCATCCGCATCCTGAAGCCATTTAATCTTTGTCCCGTTGGGGGTCGTATCCAGCTAGCAGAAGGGGAGTTGCGTCCATGTTCCAAGAGCAAAGGCGTAAAGGGCGTTGTTTACAAA
>DATJKY010000799.1:0-3546 GCA_035490955.1 Terriglobia bacterium
TGCAGATGAGAACAGCATCGATGTCCTTGCGGTCGAGGAGGCGGTGGTAATCGTCAGGGTAGGTTTCGGGATGACCGCCAATGGTCTCCACGCCCTTCTTGAGATTAGGAGGATAAATGTCGCATGTGGCGATGCAGCGTCCCGCTGGGATCGTGGTGAGGAACCTGAGCAGTGTGCAGCCTTCTGTTCCCGTTCCGATCATGCCGTAGTTCACAACTTCATTTGGGTTGGGAGTGCTCAAAATCGCGGGCGCTCGAGCTGGCGCACCGCCTCTAGGCAAAGCGGCAACGCCAGTCACAGCCGCAGCTGTCTTTAGGAAGTCGCGGCGACTAACTTCGGGCTCATCTTTCATCGTAAATCTCCTGGGCTAAGGGCGCACTGCCTTGGCGCGATTGCTAGGCCGGGCACCATCAAATCTGGGTGCGCGACCCAAGACCGCGATTCGTCTTGGGCAGCCTTCGGCTAGCTCTACACCGGTCACGACTACCCGGGCTTAAACAACCGCCCCGACAGCGCGTCATACAGCACAGGTTGCCATAACGGGCGCAAATGCTGCTGTGACGTACGTCACAACTTTCAGTTTCTTTTTCACCTTGATTCGAACACCCCCGCACAGTTCTTGGATTCCAGATATTTCAGATTTGGGCTATCTTAGAGTAAATGGGACCTTGTAGTTCAATAGGAGGATGACTTGGCCGAAGCAAGAATAAACGTACGAAACAACGGCCCTCTGCGCGTTGAGGGTGAGTTCACACTCTACGACGCTGAAGGTAAACCCTTCGACCTCTCCGGCCGCACCGCCATCAGCCTTTGCCGCTGTGGGCATTCGGAAGACAAACCGTTCTGCGACGGCAGCCATAAGAAATTTGAATTCCAGTCCGAGGTGCACGCGCGAACTCTTCCGCCTCCGGTTCCTAAGCCTCCCTTAGCGTGAGAGGGTGATCGCGGCTCTGCCGCCTGCTGTGCGGAAAGGCTCAGCCTTTCCGGCGAGCACAAGAACCTACTAAACTTGTTTCTTGGGGCCCACCGCACCCGAAAGGCGGAAGCCTTTCCGCACAGCAGGCGGCAGAGCCGCGAGGGAGACTTGGGCAATGGCACAGCGGGCGACGGAGCCGCGCCAGCCTCATTCCGGGCGCCCCGGCGCGACGGCGTAGATCGTCGTTGCGCCCGCGAGACCCGCAACCGTTATCATGACCCAAGCGGCATCGTAACTGTGGGCAGTGTCAAAGACTCTGCCTGCCAGCCACGGCGCAAGCCACTGCCCCACCGAGTATCCGGTGATGATCAATGCCAGAAGTTTTCCCAGGTTGGCGAGACCGAAGCACTCCGCGGTGACGAGCGGAATCAGCATATAGTCGGCGCCCATGGCGAACCCAAAGATCGCCGCGAATCCCCACACGGCCTCCAAGCTGCGCGCCAGGAACAGCATGGGAATGGCTAACGCCAACAGCAGGTAAAAGAGCGCCATAACGTTCTTCTTGCTGTAACGGTCTGCAACGTAGCCGACCACAATACGACCTGCGAGACTCGCCACGAGCATCCCACTCGACGCACGTGAAGCCCAACCAAGGGAATACCCTTGATCTCTAAGGAAGAGAACAAAGTGCTGCGTTACTGCCCCGATCGCGCCGATAGTAAGGGTGCAGCCCGCTAGGATCAACCAAAAGTTCCCCGTGCGAACGACGCGCCCAATATCAAATGTCGGATGTTCAACCTCGGATTTCATATACCGGACCCCAGGCTCTGGCTCGCTGGGCAGTCCATCCGGAGACAATCCTAGTTCGCCCGGAGCCGAGCGTGTAAGCCACTGGGCGATCGGAAAGAGGACAGCCAAGGTGAGCGCGCCGATGATCTGAAAGGCGCGGCGCCAACCAAATCCGTGGATCAACCCGCTGATTAGCAAGGGCGACACCGCGCCACCGAGTCCTAGTCCCAGATAGGCGTAGCCCATGGCACGACCCCGCCTGGCGCAGAACCAGTTGGAGATGAGCACCTGGTTAGGAATTGGTCCGGTCAGGACGTACCCCACGACCTCCGTGATACACAGCGCATAGTACTGCCACAGGTGCGCCATGCTCCCCATCAGAATCAGCGACAGGCCGACAAACCCAACGCCTAGGCGGATTACGGAGCGAGCACCGAGCCGGTCAATCAACACGCCCGCTGGGATCCCCAGAAGCAGCCCGGAAACGACAAATCCGATTAGGAAGCCCTGTGTCAATTGCGCCCGCGTAAACGCCAGCGACTCGACCAAGGAAGGGTAAAAGACGGGAAAACCATAATAGACGATTCCAACAGAGAAGAACAGGTTCAGAAACGCGGCGAGGACAATCCACCAGCCGTAGAACAAGCGCCTTGGCTCAGACAGGCTCGGAATGCTAGTCACACTCAGTTACTGCAGTCGGTTGGGGACGTGCATCTGTCGGAAAACGAGTGAGTCAAAGATGGCGAGTACTTCCTTGCGGTAGTTCAGCATGCGGGACACAGTGGTTTGATACCACGGATCGCGATGCGCCAGGCGCTGCCAGCGCTCCAGAACCTGGGGTGGCACGTCGATGTCCTCCCGAAGTTTCTGAAGGGGAACGCCGCGTAGAAAAAGGCCGTAGAAAAAAGCTGCCTCATGGCGGGGTTCGGTTAGTTTAGTTTCAGATGCGAACATTACACTTGCAGGCCCTTGAGACTGTCTGAAGAACTGCCCTCCTCTCGTCAAAACGGATGCGCAACGGACAACCGCACGCGCACGCCACAAAAAGACTATCGTAAACCCTTTGTCAAGCCCCGTATGCGAGCATCGTTGCGGCTTCGGTCGGCAACGGTTCCGAGCAATAGACGTGCCAAATCCCGATTGGCGATAAAGTTGCGGCCTCGTCCGTGGCCAGTTATAGATAGGTAAACGAGGCGCCACAGTAGTCTGGAGAACCGGTCAACTCACCCCATTTCACCCCATCGCGACGGTTGCCAACCAAAGGCCGTATGCAGTAAGATCAACAGTTGGAAACATGGGCGTCGAAGATCCCTTTCTCCGGTACACATGGTACTTTCGCAACTGAACATCGACGACCCGAGCCTGCGGCCTGTTGCCGAGAAGGTTCTGGCGGGAGAACGCCTCACTTTTGAGGATGGCGCGGCGCTCTATCGCTCCCTCGATCTGCTGGCGATCGGGTCACTCGCCAACCATGTGCGGGAAAAACTGCACGGTAAGCGGACATACTTCAACGTGAATCGTCACATCAACCCCACCAACGTCTGCATAGCCAGCTGTCGCCTGTGCGCCTTTGGACGCAAGCCAAACGCCGATGGCGCTTACACTATGGCCCTGGAAGAGGCCTTCCGCATTGCCGGCGAGGGCTGGACGGAGGCAGTGACCGAATTTCACATTGTCGGCGGATTGCACCCTGACTTACCCTTTCAGTACTATGTCGACCTGCTGCGCGGGCTCAAGGAGCGATTCCCCACCGTCCACCTGAAGGCTTTCACCGCCGTGGAGATCGGTTACTACGCGCATATCACCCAGCTTTCAATCCGGGAAATCCTGGAGCAGCTCAA
>DATJKY010000800.1:0-3702 GCA_035490955.1 Terriglobia bacterium
GTCAGAAGTTCGTTCACTAAGTCGGGCGGTGCGGAGGTGCAGTGAGCGCAGCCCCGAAGGGGCGTAATATCTTAGCCCAGGGCGCAGCCCTGGGTTGCGGAGCCCTCACCCCGCCTTCGACACCCCTCTCCCGCCCGGGCGGGAGAGGGGAAGGGGGAGAGGGAAGGTGCCTCAACCCAGGGCTGGCGCCAAGGGCTATGTTATGTCGCTCCTTCGGAGCTGAATTCCGAAGCTGACTTCCTCAACGAACTTCGATTGTTGATTGCCTCTGCTGTGAATCGGCAATCGTAAATTGAGAATCGGCAGTTCCGACCGCCACTGACCACTAGCTACTGGTTTTCTATATGGCCTTGCAAGTGGAACAGGGAAGCCCGGCGACCTCGAAATCGCTTCACGTCCTAGGCGTCTGGTGTGGACTCGCGGCGGCCACATGGCTGGCGGGAGCGGAGGCGCCCACCAAGCTGGTGACAGCCGGGTTCTCACCCTTCTTGATTTCGCTTTCCATGGTGACGGGTGTGTTTGTGGCCCGCTGGACGTTGCCCACCCTGTTGAAGGGCACGGGATATGTGTTCGTCGACTTGCGACAGAAACGCCACCTAGTGATCTGGGCCATCCTGGCCGGCTCGCTGTGGGCCGTGGGCAACACCTTGACGGTATTCGCGGTGCGTGATGTGGGTTTGTCGATTGCCTTCCCGTTGTGGAACATCAACAGCCTGGTGGGCGTTTTCTGGGGCTGGTTCTTCTTCCGCGAACTGCGGGGCGCAGGGCTGAAGAATTGGGCCAAAGTCGTTGGAGGCGCTGTCGCTATTCTAGGCGGCGCTGTCCTCCTCGGCTACGCATCGACCAGCGAGCCCTCCTCCTCGGCACATCGAGCGCTGGCCGGAATTGCAGCCGCGGTAGGGGCAGGACTTATGTTCGGGACCATGTACATCCCTTACCGCAAGGCGTACCTTAGCGGCATGAATCCCGTCTCGTTTGTGACCGTATTCACGGTAGGTGAGCTCGCCACCATGTCGACGCTCGCCGTGTGGTTTCGAGGCGGTCTGTTCCCCCTTCTCGCTGAACTCCGGGAGGCACGCCCGGCCCTCTTCTGGCTCTTCCTGGGGGGATTTTGTTGGGTGGTAGGCGACCTGTTTCAGAACTATGCTGCCAAGTACATCGGCATCGGCCGGGGGATTCCGCTTTCCAATACGAATCAGCTCTGGGGCCTGGCGTGGGGCGCTCTCGTCTTCGGCGAATTTGCGGGCCGCGGAAGCTGGGCACAGAGCCTCGTGATCGTCGGCTCGATAACCATGATTCTTGGAGCAGTGGCCATCTCGAGCGCAGTGGCTCCGGAGAGCGAGCAGGCATCCACCGGTGAGGCCATCGCACGCGAGTGCCAGCGCTACGGGCTTAGCCTCGAGCTCGCTCAGGCATCGCAACGCGGCGAAGATACGGTGGCTCGTGAGGGACCGCGGCGACGCTGGTGGGACGCCCTGATCGTGGCCGGCGCTGTGTTGGTGTTCGTCGGGTTGGCCAGGATCGCCCAGATACCCCCCATCCGCATGCGCCCCGGCTGGACCGTGCTGCTGGCAGCCACCATGCTGTTTTCACTCTGGGCGTGTGGCGCGCTCCTGTGGAAGCGAACGCGCTTTTCATGAGAGTCTCGGGCAAGGACAGGGTTAGTGGCGCGGGATCGAAACAATGCGTGACGACTTCACGCAGGACGTGAACGTACCTTGGCAGCTCGGGCTGGCTACATTTGCTCAAATCCTGACTGCCCGCGCCAACCGCCGAACCGCGGGATGATACAGCAAAGGCTATTAACATTGGGGTAGCCGCACACATTACTGGTGCCGCTGACGGGGCCACGCTACAACCCTGCTCTCTCCAGAGGAGCGCTGGCACTTCGATAATGGCATTCGGCTTTGCCAGAACTGCGCCAAGCTCGTCGACAACGATGTTAACCGCTATTCTGAAGGACTGCTGTGGGCTTGGAATACAGTCGCGGAGGATCCGGCTCGCAGTTGCGTCGGAAAGACGGTAGCCCAGTTCGGGGAGTCCGACTCTCAGGAAACAACCCGCGCGGTCCTTCCATGGATCGGCTAGTTCGTCACGCTCTCTCAAATGAACACCGGATCCGCAGTGATGCTGCTCGGACCAGTCCGGACGGTTAAAAAGCTCAAACTGACTTCACGAATGCCTCCTTCGCAAACGAACGAAACTAACGATTAAAAGTTATCTCCGAATACGAACAGTGGCTAAAGGATGGGCCCGCGATGGTAGATCGTATAACACGCGAATCTCGACTCGGCGGGGGCAGGCAGCCGTTGGACGATCATTCACTTGCCGCAGGGTCCGTCAACTTTTCCAGCGCTTCAACAAGCGCGGGCAACTCGTTTGTCACAGTGTCCCACAGGATATCAAGATCCACAGTGTCGTAACCGTGGATGAGTTTGTTTCTCATCCCTACCACATCCGCCCAGGGAATGGCCGGATACTTGTCCTGCATTCCCTTCGGAATTTCGTGCCGCAGCCTCGCCGATGATCTCCACCAGGCGGGTGAGCCCGAGCTGCAGCAACCGTGTGTTGTCGAGGTCACGTCGCGTCTTGCCGTTGACGAGCGCCACCGCTTCACGGGCAGACTCCAACATGTGACGAAGGCGGACGACGCCGCTATGGCGCGACATATTGGTCCTCTGCCTCTTTCAGCACCTGGTCCCGAAACCAGGGGCTGAGAAAGCCGCGAGTATTCAGGTCCACTTGGCGTCCCAGCAATTCGGACAGCTCGCGCTCGATTCCCGCCAGCCGGATGAGCCCCACTGACTGCCCTTTCTCGAACTCCACCAGCACGTCGACATCGCTTCGTGGCCGGAAATCCCCGCGCAAGACGGAGCCGAAGAAAGACAATTTGCGAATACGGTGACGATGGCAAAAGCTCGCGACTTCCTGGGCGGAGACCGCGATTTTCGATTTCCTCTTCATGCGCTTTTTACCAGAGCTCTTCAGGGTGCCACCTCCCAATTCTAAACGCTGCGCGATACGTTCCTAATTTCGTCCGCCGCTCCGGGAGAGGTGAGTCTGAGAAGCGCCAGCCCTGCGAGCGCCACATCCTCCAGGACCACCCGCCTGAAGACTTCAGGGTCGCGGGGGCGCTCGCGGGCGTCGAGAATTTCGATCCCTGCGATCCCGCCATAGCGAAATCCACCGCGATCCCTTCTGCCTCGTGCTTGGTGCTTACCCTGGTTTCGATAATTTCGATATAGAGGGCGTCCACTTCGCGATTGTAGCTGATCGTCATAAGCGAATCTCCTGCTTCAGAAACGTACACGTAAACTGTGACTACGGCGCTTCCTGTCTCCTTGGGGACACAAAAGGCCTGCTTTCCACGAGGCCTTGGCCTTCTTTGAGGGTGAGAATCCGGTCGGCAGGGGCGTTGGCGACAGTGTCCACCTGCCCGCTGGGCCAGCGCACTTCCAGCCGGTCGATGTTCTTCGCCGCGCCCAGCCCGAAGTGCAGGCGGAGATCGCTGGAAGAGAGATAGCTTCCACCACTGCGCACTTCGTCGTACTGGGTAAGGTTACCGGCCACAACCGTTACTCGGGCGCCGATGCCGTCGCGATTGCTCCTGGTGCCCACAGTCTTGATCAAAACGGAATGGTGAGGGTTCTTGCGGGAATGACGGAGGAGGTCAGGCGAGTCATTCATGTTGCTCACGACGAT
>DATJKY010000801.1:0-11451 GCA_035490955.1 Terriglobia bacterium
GGCGCCGTGAGCCTCTGCGGGTCAGACGTCCACGGCTGGCTGGGGCACAGCCGGGGGCGAGTTCCGCCCTTGGTGCTAGGGCACGAGATGGCCGGCGTTGTCGAGCGTGTCGACCGTGGTGAGGCGGTCGAGCCTGGCCAACTCGTAGCCGTCTACCCGATCATCGGTTGCAACCGCTGCTCGTACTGTTCCTCGGACCAGGAATACATTTGCCGCCGCAAGCGGGTGCTGGGGTTGCATGAGGCAGGCGGTTGCGCCCAGTTCCTGAAGGCGCCCGCTCGGAACCTGTATCCCCTTGTCAACGGCATGGGGACGCTGCTGGGTTCATTGGTCGAGCCGCTGTCGAACGCCCTCCACTTCGTCAGCCTGGCAGAGCACGACCGCGGACCGTGCGCGGTCCTGGGCGCCGGACCGATCGGTCTTCTTATCCTCCAGATCGCTCGAAGCCTCGCCTTTCAACCGGTTGCGATCATAGAGGTGAATGCCCGTCGCTCGGAGCTGGCGCGGAGGCTGGGCGCCGATATGGCTTTGAGTCCGCAAGAGCCGGGCGCGGCCGAACGCCTGGAGAGTTTTTTTGGAGAGGACGGCTGCTCGGTCGTCTTCGACGCCGCGGGATTCTCGTCCACCCGCCAGTTGGCACTGAAGCTCGCGCGGTCCGGCGGGCTGATTGTTCTCGCCGGTTTGGGCGAGGCGGAAACCAACTTTGATTGCATCGAGCTCATCCGCCGTGAGGTGCGTGTGACTGGCGCTTACGCCTACAGCCGCCGCCAGTTTCAGCAGGCCATCGAGTGGATCGCCGGCGGCCGCGCGTCTTTCGATGGATGGGTTAGTGAAGCAAATCTCCGGGATGGCCAGAGCATACTTGAAGAACTCGCCCAGACAAAGCCTGAGCGCATAAAGGTTGTCCTGAGGCCCGATCAGGGATTGACGATTGTTGACTGACGATTGCCGATTGAAGAACCGGAGGGAGACGGGAAAATGGGGAAAAGGGAAAAGAGGCACGGATGACGGGGATTAGCGATTTTCGATTGACGATTGTCAATTGAACGAAAAAGAGGAAAGGGGGAAATGGGAAGAAGGGGAAACGAAAACCGCGCCGCTCTTTCGTCCGCTCCTCTTTCGCCTTTCCCCATTTTCCCGTTTCCCCCGCTTCTCAATCGGCAATCGTCAATCGAGAATTGGCAATCCACGCCGCTGCCCGTAGCGGACGTAGATGGCTTGGGCAAACAGCATGAGACCTGCCGCGGCCACAAGAAAGCCGAGGCCTTGGCGGAGGGTGGTAGCGCTGGCTACATAGCCAATGGCCACTGGCAGGATCACGGCGCCGATGAATCCCGAGGCGGTGAGGATTCCGAAGACGGTCCCGAACAAGCTGGGAAATTGGGCACCGGCGGCCGCGACGCTGGTGGGGAAGATGGGTGCATAGCTCAGGCCGCAGACGGCGATACCCGCCGCAGCAACCCAGGCATTGGGAGCCAGGACGACAAGCGAGGTACCTAGGACTGCTACCATAGCGCTCAAAAGCACCAGCGCGCCTCCTCGCAGCACTCGAAGAAGGCGACTCGCCACAAGCCGGCCGACCGATTGACTTGCCCAGAACAGCGTCAGGACCATACTCGAGCTTCGCGCCGTAGCGCCGAAGGACCGCTCGAGGTAACTGCGTGTCCAGCCGGCTGTCGAAACTTCCAAAGCGACATAGAAGAACAAGACTGCAGCCAACATGAGTACTGTGGGGTGAAGTACCACCCGCTGAGCTTCGCGCCAATCGAATCCACCCGCCGCCCGCGCCGTGGGAAACTTCTGAAAGAGTGCCCGCGTGGCGAGAATTGCCATCAGGGCAGCGAGTAACACAAGGATGGGCCCCAGTCCCAGCCTTCGGGTGAGTAGGACCAGCAAGGGGAGAAAGACTGCCCCCAGACTAAAAAAGAGATTTCCCAAGTTCAGGGATGAGGAAGGATTCGCAGGGTATACGTCCGGGATGAGCGTGCTCGACCCACCGTCCAGACAACTCCCTCCCAAACCCAGAAGCAGGAGCATCGTCGCCAGCCACGCGTAACTCGACGGGAACACTATCCCGAACAGAGCGAAGGCAAAGAGGGCCCAACCGGCCACTAACACCGGCTTTTTTCCCAAGCGGTCGATTACCGGTCCGACCAGAAGGAGCGTGGGAACCTGCCCAACGAAAAGGATACTCTGCAGCAGCCCTGCTTTCTCGAGGCCGAAATGTAGCGATCTCTGCAGTTCCGGCAGGATCGCTCCCACAAGGGCTATGACGATCCCGTAGGTGAAAAGCCCGGCGCAGGCGGTGAACATCAGCCGGAGCGTGGCAGCTTGAGTCCCTTGTTTCACATCTAGCCCAGTCAGCGAACCTCTAAGTGGGCTATGGTGCAGCATTGGTCGATAGAGCTTCCAGGGGTACAACCGCCGGGCGCAGTCCCGCCTTGGCCAGAAGAAAATAAACCACGAAGCCAGCAATGAAGGAAAACAGAACCTCCGGATTGTCGGCCTTCTCCCAGGCGGCCGGCACGCCGGGGATTTTGTCCAGAATACCGACCACAAAGCCAACCGCCCAAGCGATGTAACCCGCCCAATTGATACCGTCACGGGGGCCCGACCACTTGTACTCGGAAAGAATATAATCCGCCGCCATGGCTCCACAGATCGGCCCGAACGATGCGCCCACGATCATGAAGAAGCCTACGAGATTGTTGGCGACACCTAGGATGGCGAGAAGAGCGCCGATGGTGACTCCTACCAAGGTGGAAACTCCCCGCGGAATCCTAGGCAACATGGTGCCAAAACAGGTTGAAGCGATGAAGCAGCAGAAGCACGTGGGGGCCAGGGATGCGACGGCGAACATGAAGAACATCCCCGATGCGAGGCCACCCACGCTGGCGATGGCCGTGGGGTAACTATAGTCCGTGATGCCGGTAGCGCCGATGCGGCCCGCCACCGAGAGCAGGGGAAGCCCGCCCGCCACGACGATCGCCAAGGCGATGCCAAACAGTCCGCCCATTGCAATGTCGCGACGGTCACGATTGTTCGCACCAAAGTCTGCGCCCGCCGCGCCTGCGGTAGCGAAGAAGCCGATGACGATGGTGAGCACAGTGAGGAACCCGTTCCAGGGGTCGCCTTGCGGCGATCGGTAATTCGCGATTCCACTTCTGTTTACCCAGAATACGTGCAGGATCATGATCAGCGGCACCCAGTTCAATACCTCGGCAACGCGCGCCACGTAGGCGATACCCTTGATGGCGACCCAGGCAAGACCGTATGCCCACACCAACGCGATGATCGTGAAGAGGGCTCTCGAGTCTTTGTGCAGGCCTTTCATGATGAAGTCTGTAGACAAGGATGTGGCTACTGCGAACCAGCCCAGTTGCAGCAAACCCATAAGCAAACCGGGCATCACGTAGCCGCCGGTGGTGCCAAACGTGGCTGTGCCGACGACATAGAGCGGACGCCCAGTTTGCATCCCCAGCATTCCCGGCACATAGTAGTAGAGCCCGAAGCACAGGAACCCCGCCACTACCAAGCCGAGCAAGCAGACGGCGATGCCCGCCCGGCTCAGCGTCGGTGCTGGGAGTCCAAGGTAAAAGCCAACCCAGAGGAAAATGCCGGCATAGGCGGGGGCGGTATTCTTGTACCAAGCGGCTCGCTTGCTGGCGGGATTCGGAACCGACGCCTTAACGTAATCGGGCAGGTTGGCCATGCGCTCTCCAGTCGAGCTGAGTTGCTCTCGTCGGGGCCAAGAATAGTCGGGAGTGCCCTACAATGCAAGCAGGAACATAAGGCTGACAAGGCGGGCAAGGAGGTCAAACGGGCGCCCGCCGGTTGGGGGGGCGGCCGCCTCAATCGATGCCGAGACGGGCGGCCCCTCCGGCGAACCGTTGTCACAGGGTAGCCTAGTCGTCCTGTTCATAAGCATCGCCATACAGGACTGGCACAGACCTTCAGGTCTGCGAAGGGTATGACAGGCAGCACGCAGACCTTTAATCTAATCTAAGCCAACAGGCAGACAAAAGTGTTGTGGCAAGCTCCGAAAGGGCGTGGTTTCAGTCCCGCCGCAAAGCGCGCTGCGCCAGCCCCGACTGGTGATGCTCGCGGGATAGCCTAGGTTGACGAAGTCCAATCGGCGTCCTCCAGGCCGTATTCCCGCAGCTTGCGGTAAATAGTCGTCTTGCCGATGCCCAGCAGCTTGGCCGCCCGGACGCGGTCGCCGGCCGCCGTCTGCAAGGCCTGCAAAATGGCCCGGCGCTCCACGTCGTGCAGGGCGCTGGAGTTGGGGTCCTCCTGGGGGTAGAGGAGGTTCGTTGGCAGATCTTTCAACTGGATCAGCGGCGGCTCACCCAGCGACACAGCGCGTTGCACGCAGTTCTCCAGCTCCCGCACGTTCCCAGGCCAGTCATAAGTCATTAGGCGGAGCATGGCCTCCGGGCTGAATCCTGTGGTCCCCTCTTGGGCTGCGCCGTGCTTTTCCAGAAAGGCCTGAACCAGCGCCGGAATGTCGCTCTTGCGCTCGCGCAAAGGCGGGATGCGGATGCACACAACGTTCAGGCGGAAGTAGAGGTCCCGTCGGAAAGTACCTTCCTGAATGGCTTTCTCCAGGTCCTTGTTGGTGGCAGCAACCACCCGGGCGTCCAGGGGTGTGCGCTCGTCGGCGCCCACCGCTCTGATCTCCCGCTCCTGCAGGGACCGCAGCAGCTTCGACTGCAGCTCCACAGGCAACTCTCCCACTTCGTCCAGGAAAAGTGTGCCACCCTTCGCCTGGGCCAGCAGCCCGGGACGTGACTGGGTGGCGCCGGTGAAGGCGCCTCGCACGTGGCCGAACAGTTCGCTCTCGATCAGGGTTGCGCTCAGTGCTCCGCAGTCCACTGGAACGAAGGGCTTGTCGAACCATCGGCCATAGGCGTGTATGGCACGCGCCACCAGTTCTTTTCCCGTGCCGCTCTCGCCCGTGATCAGCACCGGATGCCGCCGGCCGGCGACCTTCAGCACTAATTCATACACCCTCTGCATGTTAGCGGACGTGCCCACCAGGTTCCCGAATCCGTGCTGACTCTTGAGCTGCTCCTTCAGGAGGCGGTTCTCGGCGCTCAGTTGCTGCTTCTCGATCACACGCTCGAGCAGGCGCCTCAGGTCATCAATCTCGAAGGGCTTGGTGATGTAATCATAGGCGCCTAGCTTCACCGCTTCCACTGCCTCGGGGATTGTCCCGTAGCCGGTCATCATCAGCACGGCCACTTCGGCGTGTTGCTGGCGGATGACCTTCAGCAGCTCGATGCCGCTTACTCCAGGCATGCGCACGTCAGAGAGCACGATATCAATCTGACTACCTTCCAAAATTTGCAGAGCGCGCGTGGCATCCTCGGCGACTAGAGCTTCCAAGTCAAGCTGCTTCACGACTTCCAGGCACAAGTCCCGCAACGCCTCATCATCATCAACCACCAGCACGGTCGTTTTGGCCATAGCTTTATAGTAAACTATACTACATCAATAAACAAAATCCCAACACAGGAAAAAAGCTTCTTGTGGTCGGTTTGATCTTCAGGTCAGAGTTGGCGAGGGCTTTCACTGCAAACCTTCTGATTTCTCGTGTCAAGTAAAGAATTTCGGATGTCGGCGTTCTGAAAGCCAGCCTGGGAAGCAGGCGCCTGGGCTGCATAAGTGCGAATCTCAGCGGCCGTTCGGGGTATACTGCTTCACAGAGGTTCCTATGGCCTATTGTCCCGAGTGTCTCACTGAATACAGGGAAGGAGCCACCGAATGCATCGACTGCCACGGGCCGCTGCGGCAAGGAGTTCCCCCAGCGGTCGAGAAGCCCGGGTTTGACGCGGACGCAAAGCTGGTGGCCGTGCGGACCTTCCGCGGCCCCACCGCGTCGATGGAGGCGGAGCTGGCGCGGAACGTCTTAAAGGAGGAAGGCATTCTCAGCGCCTTGCCCGGCGACACGGGAGCCGAAGTGATTCCGGGTATTGATCTGGTCCACCTTCTCGTTCGCGAAGAGGATGCGGCACGAGCCGAGCAGATTCTGGAGGCCTTTGAAAACGCAAATGCGGAGCTCCTTGAAAGCGATGCGCCGGAGTCTCCGGAGGGCCGTGGGCCCGACTCACAGAGCTAGTCGTCCTGTTCGAAACCCTCGAAGGGCTGGCGAGAGCTCTAGCTCTGCCTGCTGCCCGTCATACCCATTTGCAGACCTGAAGGTCTGCGCCTGCCCTGTCTACGCCGATCTTCGTGGGCGGGAGAATGCCAATCGTCAGCGCGGCGCATCAGCAACTTTCGCAGAAGGCAAAGGGTTCGCCGCAGTGCTCTTCACTCCCAAGGTTTTTTCCAGCCGCTCGATCGCCTGGTGGACGCTCTTCGCCTCCTCAGCCTGCTTCTCTGAGGGAAGCAAGTCCAGGTACTTCTGATAGGCGGCGAGGGCCTTGTGTTTGAGCCCCAGCTTCTCGTACGTCTTACCCAGCCCGAGATATCCGGCCGCGTAGTAGGGGTCCGTGGTCACCGCCTCTTCGTAACGACCGAGGGCAGCGTTGTACTTCTTGGTCCGGAAATAAAAGTTGGCGATTTCGATTGACTTTGCGGCTGACGGTGGAACGTAAGGTTTGGGCTTGTCTTCCTCAGGCTCGGCAGCCATTTCCGGCTTTTGCTGTTGCTGTTCCTGCCCGGCACCAAACCCAGCCGTAGTCAACAGTCCCAGGTTGAGCAGCAGAATAACTCCGAGCCCGCGCCGCATAAATCAGATTTTGTTCCACTGGGCCCGACGTGTCAACAAACAGCAAAGTCTTGGACTCGTTTTGGTATCGGTAAGGGTGAAAAAATGAACGGCCTCACGCAAGTGGCCTTCGCTGATGGATGCGTTGGTTGCCGACCAGTGATTACCTAGGAGGAACTCCTGAGGGGCTGTAAAACAAGCGGGCTGTCCAGCTGTGCAGCATATCTGATTCAAATGACTTGGCGGGGACGACGGGACTCGAACCCGCGACCTCATGCGTGACAGGCTGCCGGAGTAGGGATATCTCGCTGATTTTGCGGCACCGTTGGCGACCCAAAACCACGGAAAAGCACGCTTGGAACGCTCAAGTTGTACCGATCTTGTACTCGTTTTGGTGGCGAATTCGGACAGGTTTCGTGACTTCGAATCCCGATATGCAGATCCAGAATCTGGAGACAAATTTCTATCCTGTTGGTTTGTACTTTCCCGCACCCGCCCTCACGGCTTCGCATGGCTTCCGGCCGCTTAACGTTGCCAAATTGTTGCCAAGTTTCAGGTTAGAAAAGGACTGTAGGGCAGGGCTCGAACCCGCGACCTCATGCGTGACGGCCTGGCCCAGTAAGGGTATATCGTTGATGTTGCGGCGCGGTTGGCCACCCAAGAGCACGCATCTGCTCCCTTGAAGGCCGAGTCCCGGTGCTTCGCCACCGCAATACACAGGCCCAGAGTTATTGTACTTCCAGAGTGGTCAGTTACTTAAAGACATCCCACCGTTCGCTGTAACACGCACTGTAGCACATTTTTGGGGTCAAGACTGGAACCTATCTTTCACCGAGGTTTCGAGTGGGGATTCCGGGGCAAGGCGGGCACCATTCCGGGATCATTCCGGTCAGCATTCCAAAATGAAGCCGGTCACGATTCCGGGGTCAATCTGGTCACTGATTCCGATTTCAAGCCGGTCACTTTGGGCCACTTATCGGAACCCTGACCGGGTTGATTTCGGAAAGATTTCCACAGGCCCTGCACCCCGGCAGTTGACGGGTAGGGGGCAGGGCGGAGGGCGCTGGACAACAACGCCGGCAATGAGGCTCCACTGGAGGTGGAGGAACCACATTGCCAACGAAAAGGTTGTCCATGCGAAAGCTCAAAGAAGTTCTCCGATTACGATTCGAGTTAGGGCTGGGGCAGCGGCAGATCGCCCGCAGTTGCTCGATCGGACAGGGAACAGTTTACGAGTATTTGAAACGCGCCCAGGCGGCGGGGGTCACTTGGCCACTGCCCGAAGGCTGGGATGATCGCCGCCTGGAAGAGGCGCTGTACGGACCTGCACCGCGGCGCGTGTATGAGAGCCGCAAGCCCGCTCCGGATTTTGCCCAGCTCCACGAAGAACTCCAACGCCACCGCCATCTGACGCTGCAGTTGGCCTGGGAAGAGTATCGCCAAGCCCACCCGGACGGCTTCGCCTACAGCCGGTTCTGCGAACTCTACCGGCGCTGGCGGCAGCAACTGGACGTGGTGCTGCGGCAAGAGCACAAGGCAGGTGAGAAGCTCTTCGTCGATACGCCGGGGACCTGATCCCCATCCACGACCCGCAATGCGACCCGGAGCGCCTAGCCTCGATCTTCGTGGCGGTGCTGGGGGCCAGCAATTATGTCTACGCCGAAGCCACCGAGAGCCAGGAGTTGGAGAACTGGATTGGCTCCCACATTCGCACTTTCGAATTTCTGGGTGGCGTCCCCAAGCTGGTCATCCCCGATAATACTCGCACCGGCGTGAACCGGGCGTGCCGCTACGAACCCGATCTGAACCGTACCTATCACGAACTGGCCATGCACTACGGGGTGGGCGTGCTGCCGGCTCGTCCCTACAAGCCTCGCGACATTACTAGGGCGGTTGAATGGGAGCCTTCGCGATTCGGCATTCTTTCAATGGCGGTCGCTTTACGGCAATAAGTATCAATGCAGCAGTAAACGTCTTAGGGGTCTCACGCCTCGACGAACTAAATGTGACCGGCTCATAGGGTCATCGTGGCGGTCCATTTTAAGCTTAACGGGTTGACATTCCCCTGCTGTTTGCTCTAGCGCAAAGACCTAGGTTTAAGGGCTGGCACAATCCTTTGCTCTAGCGCAAAGAAGTTAGGTTTTCGGCTGACATAAACCATGCTCACCGCTCTTATGGACAAACTAGATGATGTTCGCAATTGCAGTGAGACACACCTTACACCTCTTAGGAGCCGAGTCGCTCGATCAGGGGCTCGAGGCCCCCAGGTTTCAACATCCCTTGGTCCGACTGACCTGTCTCCAGAAGTGGGCGTTTGCGCCGAGATATCTGTTACCTTTTCTGTATGAAAACGGCGTTGTACGGACGGATCCTCCTTGATGCGTCGGCGGTGCTGTTCGGCGTCATCGCACTGATGTGGCACGACCCTGACACTTGGCAAAACTTGCAACAGGTCTGGCGCCTGCCTTTTGGCGCCCTCATCGGCGGGTGTCTCATGACCGCTCAAATTACCGGTGGGATTGGGATGCAGTACCCGCGGACCGCGCGCCTGGCTTCGGTCGTTCTCGGCGTTGTCTATTTGTGTTTCTGCCTGGCTTGTATCCCTGGCATCATTGCCGCATCGACCATCTATGAGCGATACGGGGGGAGCTTCTTCCTGTTCTTTTCCTTACTCTGCGGCGCGATTGCCCTGTATGCAGCGACTGAGGCGAATGCAGCCAGGGCGGTAGTGTTCGGCCGAGTGGCGCGCCTTGGACTCGGAGTCTGTGCGATTTCCTTTACGCTGGGTCAGATACTCTTACCTCGTGAGACAGCTGACCTGGTTCCAAAGTGGATTCCGCCCAACCAGATGTTTTGGGCGGTCCTCACGACGGTCGCGTTTGCACTCGCGGCGGTTGCCATTCTCATCAATCGCCAGGCACGGCTTGCGACGCGTCTGATGACGCTCATGCTGGCACTCTTTGGCGTGCTGGTTTGGGTTCCGCGCCTGATCGCTCACCCAAAGGCGCATCTGAACTGGTCCGAGTTCGCCCTGACCTTCCTCATTACAGGGGCTGCCTGGATGGTGGCTGACTTGAAGTCTTTCTGATTTAGACGGTGTTGCGTGCCGCTTCACCGGGTAAACGACAGCGCTGTTTCCGGATCACTTCGTGTGTGGTCGGCAAACAAGAAACTGACAATCCCGGTGACTTCTGGATAGCCCGTTGTCCGCCCGGATTAAGCCGTTTGCCGGTGCTAGACTGAACCATTCGAGTCGGCGGGTCTCACTATGGTTATGAAACTTACGGCATTAATTGCCGGCGTAGCAGCAGTATTGTTTTCCGTAGGGCAAGCTCAGGAACCGATAGCCACGCAGATTGCGCGCGTAGAAGCGGCACAATCGCCCAACCGACAGGGATTTGATCCGTACACGATCCAGGAAATGATGAAGTTGTTTCACGTTCCAGGCGTGAGCATCGCGGTCGTGCGGGATTTCAAGGTGCAGTGGACAAAAACGTACGGCGCGGCGGACGTAGTGACAGATGCACCTGTGACGCAGGAGACGCGATTTCAGGCGGCTTCCATCAGCAAGCCGGTTACGGCATTTGCAGTGTTGCGTGCAGTGGATTCCGGGAGGTTGTCTCTGGATGAGGACGTCAACAACTACCTGAAAAGCTGGAAAGTACCTGTAAATGAATACACTGAGGGAGGAGTGACACTGCGAGCGTTGTTAAGCCACACCTCAGGTACCGGGGACGGATTTGGTTTTCCAGGGTATAACCCTTCTGCGAAGCTGCCCACGCTTGAGCAGGTTCTTGACGGGAAACCTCCATCGAATGTGGGACCGGTGTTTTGGGAGCGGCCGCCGTTCACGGCGCAGAAGTATTCCGGCGGAGGGATCGAAATCGTCCAGGTGGTTCTGCAAGATGCTTACGGGAAGCCATTCGCGGAGATCATGCAGGAGCTGGTGCTGGGCCCAGTTGGTATGGCGAATAGCACGTACGAGCAACCGCTGCCGGCTACGGCGGACCAAAGCGCAGCGCGTGCGCATGACAAGGACGGGAAAGTGATGGACGCGAAGTGGCACGTGTATCCGGAGCAGGCGGCGGCCGGACTGTGGACCACGCCCACGGATCTCGCCAAACTTGGAATTGAAGTACAGAAGGCCCTGCGAGGCGAATCTAAATTGCTTTCGCGCAGGACGGCGCTAGAGATGGTTGCGCCGACAGGGACCGGGCCGTTTGCCATTGGGTTTGCGATCGAGAAACGGGGAGAAGGGTGGTATTTCGTGCACGACGGGTCGAACTGGGGATTTCGCAGTGATTTGGCCATGCATCGGCTGAAAGGATACGGAATCGTGGTAATGACAAATAGCGACAGCGGTGGGCAGATCATCAGCGCGATTGAAGCACGCGTCGCGGCAGCGGCGAATTGGGATTCGCTGGACAAGCCCGTACCCAGATAAAGAACTCCCGCATCGTTCTAACAAAGCAGTTCCTTCGCACACGTCGCCTTGGACCTATCGTCGGCAACTCTTCCCTAAAAGGCTTAACGGAAGGTTGCCCGTCATCTACCAAGGGACGATTTCGTACTAATAGCTCTACACTTTGCGACAAAGGGGGAGCCACACTTAGCCGGGTCCCGTCGGATAGCGGATTATACCCTCGGCTGAACTCGCCGCGGCCATTGTCTTGCAAAGACACGGGACGATTGTCATTATGGAGGCATGCAAACTGTCTTCGAGGCGGCGGGTGGAATGG